>DASZZG010000094.1:0-1937 GCA_035543355.1 Solirubrobacteraceae bacterium
GGCGCGCCACTACCCGAACAACCTGCCGCACGCGCTGCGCGAGCAGGCGCTGATCGACGCGATCCGTGGTCGCACCCGACTTGCGGGTAGGCGGCTGACGGCCAGCCTCGCGGCCGCCGAGGAGCAGGGCGCGCGCTACGAGCGCGCGCAGACGCTGCTCGCCCGCGGGCAGGTCGGCCTTGGCGCCGGATGGGCGGACGCGACGCGCGACGTCGATCGCGCCGAGGCGATGCTCTCAGAGCTTTCGGCCCGCCCGTACGGCGAGCCGCTGTCGGTGGCCACCCGCGGCCTGCCGGTGAGTGACGAGGAGCCCGTCACGCTGTCGCTCGCCGACCGCTTCAACCGGCTGCTCGAGAGCGGCCGCCAGATCACCTCGGCGCTGTCGCGCGAGGCGATCTTCGTCGCCGTGCGCGATGTCTCGACGATGCTCTTGCGCGGCGAGCGCTGCCTGATCGTCGATGTCGCGGAGGGCGAGGACGGGCGCAGGGTGGTGATCCCGCCGGCCTCCGACGGCGACGCGCCGGGCGCCGAGATGTGTCGTGAGCTGTCGGCGCGGGCGGTCCGCAGCGGCCATCCGGTCGTCTACTCGCGCGGGTCCGAGGCCGACGACGACCCGACTATCTCGACGCTCGAGCTCGCCGGCGTTTGCTCGGCGCTGTGCGCGCCGATCCACGTGCGCGGCGAGCCCGCCGCCTGCTTCTACGTCGACCACCGCGGCGTCGACAAGCTCTTCAGCGAGGAGGAGGAGCGCCTCGCCGAGTTCATCGCGACCTTGGCCGGGGCGGCTTTGGAGAACGCCGAGGGCTTCGCCGAGGTCGAGGCGCTCACGCGGACGCTCGAGCGCCGCGTCGAGGAGCGCACGGCCCAGCTCGAGGAGTCCAATCGCCAGTTGGACGTCTCGATGAAGCGCCTGCGCGAGGCCTTCGACCGCGAGCGCCGGACGGCGCAGCAGCTACAGCACCAGGCCTTCCACGACTCGCTGACGGACCTCGCCAACCGGGCGCTGTTCTCGAACCGCGTCGAGCACGCGCTGAAGCGGGTGGACCGCTCGCGCGCGCTAGTCGCCGTCCTGTTCTTGGACCTCGACGACTTCAAGACGATCAACGACTCGCTCGGCCACGCGGTCGGCGACGAGCTGCTCGTCGCCGTCGCGGCGCGCGTGCGTGGTTGCCTGCGCAAGGCCGACACCGCGTCGCGCCTGGGCGGCGACGAGTTCGCGATCCTGATGGAGGACCTCGTCGACTCGCGCAGCGCCAAGGCCGCTGCCGAGCGCATGATCGAGGTGCTCGAGACGCCGTTCATGCTCGAGGGCAAGGAGGTCTTCGTCCACGCGAGCATCGGCATCGCCCTGACGGGGCCCGGCGCCGCGACGACCGCCGGCGACCTGCTGCGCAACGCCGACGTGGCGATGTACACGGCCAAGGATCGCGGCAAACGGCGCTTCGAGTTCTTCCGCGCGAGCATGCACACGCGCGTGCTGCGGCGGCTCGAGCTCAAGGCGAACCTGCAGCGGGCGCTGGAGCGCGACGAGCTGGTGCTGCACTACCAGCCGATCGTCGACCTGCGGACGGGCGCGATGGCGGGCGTCGAGGCGCTGATCCGCTGGCACGACGGCGACCGCCTGATCGCGCCCGCGGACTTCGTGCCGATCGCCGAGGAGACGGGCTTGATCCGGGCGATCGGCCGGCGCGTGCTCGACGAGGCGTGCCGGCAGGGGCGGGCCTGGCAGGGTTTGCCCGGGGCTCTAGGGCGTCCTCTGACGATGAGCGTCAACCTGTCTGCCCGCGAGCTCCAGGACGCGACTCTGGTGCAGAGCGTCGCCAAGGCGCTCGCAGACTCCGGCCTGCCGCCCGAGTCGCTGATCCTCGAGATCACCGAGAGCGTCCTGATGCAGGACACCGAGGCAACGATTCGTCGGTTGTACGGCCTCAAGTAGC
>DASZZG010000095.1:0-5649 GCA_035543355.1 Solirubrobacteraceae bacterium
GCACGACGGGCTGAGAATGGAGCAGCTCGACGCCCTCGAGCGCGGCCAGGCGGTCGCGCGCGTACGCCGTGCGCTGGAGCATCAGCTCGCCCAGCTCGACGAGTCCCCGGCGCCCGAGCCAGCTGAGATAGATCACACCCGCGAGCGCATTCAAAGCCTGGGCGGTACAGATGTTGGAGGTCGCACGCTCGCGGCGAATGTGTTGCTCGCGCGTCTGCAGCGTAAGCACGAAGCCGCGACGACCGTCGACGTCGGTCGTCTCGCCGGCGATTCGGCCGGGCAGCCGGCGCAGGTGCTCCTCGGCCGCGGCGAAGAACCCGAACGACGGCCCGCCGTAGTCGAGCCTGTTGCCGAGCGTCTGGCCCTCGCCCACAGCGACGTCGACGCCGCATTCCCCCGGAGGCTTGAGAATGCCCAGCGGCAGCGGGTCGCAGGCGCAGACCAGCAGCGCGTCGTGCGCTTTGGCGGCGGCCGAGAGCAGCTCGAGGTCCTCGACCGCGCCGAGGAAGTTGGGCTGCTGCACGAAGACCGCGCTCGTGTCCTCGTCCACCGCGGCGGCGAGCGCCTCGGCGTCGGTGACCCCGGCCACGAGCTCGACCTCTTCGACCCTGGTGCCGTAGCCGCGCGCGAGTGTCACGAGTGTCTCGCGCGAGTGCGGGTGAAGCCCGCGCGAGGCGACCACTCGGCCGCGCCCGTTGGTCAGCTTGGCGAGGTAACCCGCCGCGCCGACCGCCGACGGTCCCTCGTAGACCGACGCGTTGGAGACCGGCAGGCCGGTCAGCTCGCAGATTGCCGTCTGGAACTCGAACATCGCCTGCAGCCCACCCTGTGAGATCTCGGGCTGGTACGGCGTGTACGGCGTGAGGAACTCGGACCGCTGGAGGATCGAGTCGATCAGCGCGGGCACGTAGTGGTCGTACATCCCCGCGCCGAGGAAACAGAGCTCGTCCTCGGTCGAGACGTTTCGCCCCGCCAGCTCGCGCAGGTACGCGTACACGTCCTGCTCGCTCATGCCGGCCGGCAGCTGGAGCTCGCGTCCCAGCCTGACACCGGGCGGGACGTCCGCGAACAGCTGATCGATCGAGTCCACCCCGATCGCCTCGAGCATCTCGCGGCGATCCTCGTCGGTGACGCTCGTGTAGCGGCTCATCTCGGCGCTCGCCTGTTCACTCCAGCGTCGCCTCGTACGCGGCTGCGTCAGCCAGCGCCTCGGTCTCGCCGGGGTCCGACATTCCGACCTTGACCAGCCAGCCCTCGCCGTAGGGGTCGTCGTTGATCAGCTCGGGCTTGTCGGCGAGCGCCTCGTTGACCTCGACGATCTCGCCGGAGACGGGGGCGAAAACGTCGGACACGGCCTTGACGGACTCGACCTCGGCGTAGGGCTGGTCCTTGGAGATCGAGCTGCCAACAGCGGGCGGATCGAAGAAGACAACCTCGCCGAGCGCGTCCTGCGCATACCAGGTGATGCCGAGTGTTCCGACATCTCCCTCGACGCGAACCCAGTCGTGCTCGGGGTGATACAGGAGGTCGTCGGGGTATGAGGCGTCGGCCATTGCTCTCCTTCCTTAACGGTCGCCGCTATAGAGCGGTTTGGGCTTGACGACGGCGTCGCGCAGCTTGCCACGCACGTCTATCTGGAAGCGCTGTTCGGGCTCGGCGAGCCCCGCGGGAAGGTACGCCATCCCGATGCCGACGCCGAGGCTGGGCGACATCGTCCCGCTCGTAACCTCTCCCCCGCCGATCACCGCGTTGCCCGGCCGGGCGATTCCCGGCCCGTCGATCACAAACGGAACGAGGCGCTCTTCGGGACCGCCGGCGCGTACCGCGGCGACGGCCTCCGCCCCGAGAAAGCCAGTCTGCTCCTTGCAGCACCAGCCAAGCCCGGCTTCGATCGGGCCTCGCGTGGTCATCAGGTCGTTGCCGTAGAGGTGGAAGCAGACCTCGAGCCGCAGCGTGTCGCGAGCGCCGAGCCCCGCCGGGATCGCCCCGCCGTCAACCAGCGCATCCCAGACCGCCGGCGCGTCCGCGGCCACGGGGAGGAGCTCCACCCCGTCCTCGCCCGTGTACCCGGTGCCGCAGACCAGCATCCGCCGGCCGGCAACGGCGACCTCGGCCGCGCGCATGCGCGGCGGCAGCTCCGTGTCGGCCAGCGAGTCGACCAGGGCGCGGGCCGCGGGACCTTGCACCGCGAGCATCGCCAGCTCGGCCTGGCGGTCGAGCAGCTCGACGTCGAAACCTGCGCTGTGCGAGCGCATCCAGGCGAGGTCGCGCTCGTGGTTGGAGGCGTTGGTGACGGTCAGGTAGCGGTCCTCGCCCAGCCGATATGTGAAGAGGTCGTCGAGCACGCCGCCGTCCTCGTTGCAGAGCACGGAGTACTGGGCGCCTCCAAGTGCGAGCTTCGCGACGTCGTTGGACAGCACGAGCTGCAGGAAGTCCAGCGCCTGGGGGCCGAGCGTCTCGATCTCTCCCATGTGCGAGACGTCGAAGACGCCGACGTGCTCGCGCACCGCCTCGTGCTCTTGGCGCACGCCCGCGTACTGCACGGGCATCTCCCAGCCGGCGAACGGCACGAGTCGTGCGCCGGCGGCGCGGTGGCGCTCGTAGAGGAGGGTGTGGCGAAGGCTCTTCGGCGGGGCTGCCAAGGGCGGCCGAGCCTAGCAATCGGCCGGACCGGGGCGGCCCCCGCGCAGTCCTCAGCGCAGGAACGGCGGGATGTCGATCTCGTCGTCGGAGATCTCGAGCGCGGTGCGCTGGCGATCGTCGAGCGTTACCTCACGATCGCGACGCCCGCGCAGCGTCTGACGGGTGCTGCGCTGGCTCTCGCGCGGGGTGTCGAATCCGGTGGCGATCACCGTGACGCGAACCTCGTCGCCCATCGTCTCGTCGATCACGGCTCCGAAGATGATGTTGGAGTCCGCGGCCGAGGCGCCCTGGATGATCTCCGCTGCCTCGTTGACCTCGAACAGCCCGAGGTCCCGCCCCCCGGTGATGTTGAGCAGGATTCCGGTCGCGCCCTGGACCGACTCCTCGAGCAGCGGCGACGAGATCGCCGTCTTGGCCGCCTCCACCGATCGGCCCTCGCCCGACGCCGCGCCGATTCCCATCAGCGCCGATCCCTGGTCGTGCATGATCGTTCGCACGTCGGCGAAGTCGAGGTTGATCAGGCCGGGGATCGTGATCAGGTCGGTGATCCCCTGGACGCCCTGGCGCAGGACGTTGTCGGCCTCGCGGAACGCGTCGAGGATGCTCGTGCGCCGTTCGACGATGCTCAGCAGGCGGTTATTGGGGATCACAATCAACGTGTCCACCTCTTCGCGCAGGCGCTGGATCCCCTCGACAGCGTTCTTGGCGCGCTGCGCCCCCTCGAACTCGAACGGACGCGTCACCACGCCGACGGTCAGCGCGCCCACTTCGTTCTTGGCGATCTCCGCGATCACCGGCGCGGCGCCGGTGCCGGTGCCGCCACCCTCGCCGGCGGTGACGAAGACCATGTCGGCGCCCTTCAACGCCTCCTTGATGTCGTCGCGCGATTCCGCCGCGGCGCCTGCGCCGATTTCGGGCTCGGCTCCGGCTCCCAGGCCCTTGGTCAGCTCGTGGCCGATGTTGAGCTTGATGTCGGCATCGCACATGGCGAGCGCCTGGGCGTCCGTGTTGACCGCGATGAACTCCACGCCGCGCAGTCCGGCATCGACCATGCGGTTGACGGCGTTGGTGCCGCCACCGCCTACGCCGACCACCTTGATGACCGCGAGGTAGCTACCGTTTCCCATGATGATGTCCGGGCCTTGAGTTAACGTTGAGAGTTTTGCTCAGCCGCATTGCTGGCCTGATGAATTCCCCACCGTAAGGGCATTTCCTGGGCGTTGTCAATGGAGGACGCATTAAGCAAGAATGGTTGCAGACCGGGGAAGTCTCGACGTCGATCTGAGAGTTGGCTCGTTTTGGGGGTAGGGCGGGGTTAGGCTCAACCTGAGGTTGATTGTTACCGTCAACGGCGTGCCGGGGCCTGTGATCGCGGGCCTGGCGAAGGGCTCGAGGGTTTGCTCGTCACCGGCGGCGCCCCGCCGCCCGCTGGTCGCGGTGGCCCGGTTCCAGGCCCCTGGCCGGGCCCCGTGACCGTCCCCGGCAGGCGATTCTGCCCGTTCGGCGCGATCGGGTCGAGGGCGGCGCCGAGACCTCCAGCCACCGCCCGGTCGGGTATCCGCACGTCGACGTAGCGCGCGCCGATCGAGCCATGGTCTGCGAGCACACGGCCGGCCGCCGTCCACTTCGCCTCGAGACGGGCGTCGTCGCCGAAGATCACGGCTGGGCCGTTGCGCAGTGTCAGGCGGATGCCGTCGCGTCCGTGCACGATCCGCGTTACGCGCCGCCGCAGCGCCGGCGGCGCTGCGGCGAGCAGACCCACCTGTTCGAGCGCGCGTGGACTGTGCAGATGCTTGCCTTTGGGGAGGGCCTCGAGCGCGACGCGCGGCAGGTAGGCGCCGGCTTGCTCTCCGCGCAAGATCGTCCCGTCGCCGGCAACCGGGAGGCGCTGACCGTTGACCGTCAGCGCCGCCACCGGGAGCCGTAGCGCGACCACGATCTTCAGGCGGTGAGGTGGGTCGGTCGACGTGTGCAGGCCGCGCACCTCGGGGAAGCCGCGAACAGCGCGGCGCAGCGCGGCGGCGTCGACGTGGAGCGTTGTCATGTGACGGGCGGCGGCGGCGAGCGCCGAGCGAATGCGATGCGCGTTCGCGCCCGCCGCTCCAACCACATCGGCGCGCTTGACGGCGAACAGCGACGAATCGCGCAGCCAGAACCAGTAGCCGGCGCTCAGTGGCAGGACCCCTACCAGCAGCACGGCGATCACGCGCCGTCCGAGCAGCGTCCCGGTCGCGGCGCCGGCCAGCCGTCGCGCGATCGGCCGCGCGCGCCCCTGTGTGCTGCCAGTGCGGCGCTTGCGCCGGGCGATCACTGTTGGATCTCCCAGTCTTCCGGCCAGGGGAGCTGCCCGAGCGATTGCACCTCGGGTTCGAGCAGGACACCGCAACGCTCGAACACGCGCCGGCGCCCGGCCGCCATCAGCGCGAGCACGTCGGCGGTGGTGGCATCGCCGAGGTTTTCGACGAAGTTGGCGTGCTTCTCCGAGAAGCGAGCGCCCCCCACGCGCAGGCCACGACAGCCCGCCGCCTCGAGCAGCTGGCCCGCCGTGTGGCCCTCCGCGCCTGGATCGTCGGGGTTCTTGAAGGTCGAGCCGAACGTCTTTATGCCGCTGGGCTGCGCCGCCTTGCGCCGCGCGCGCATTTCCGCGAGCGTGCGGCGCACGTCCTCCGAGGGCGCCGGCGTGAGGCTGAACGAGGCGGCGGTCACCACCTCCGCGGCTCCCAGGTTCGAGCGGCGGTAGGCGAAGCCGAGCTCGTCCGGCTCCCGCCGCCGCACACCGTCGGCGTCGGCGATCTCCGCCCATTCGAGCACGCGATCGAGCTCGCCGCCATAGGCATTCGCGTTCATCCGGATCGCGCCGCCGACCGACCCGGGGATGTTAACCCCGAACTCGAGCCCTGAAAGCCCTATTTTGGCCGCATGCGCCGCCGCCGAGGGCAGGCGCGCACCGCCACCGCAGCGCAGCCGCGTACCGTCATGCTCGATTTGCGAAAGTCGCTGGTCCAG
>DASZZG010000096.1:0-8657 GCA_035543355.1 Solirubrobacteraceae bacterium
AGCGAAGCGGTCACGAAAGCTGCGCCCCGAGCCCCTCCCGCTCGATCTCCGCGATTTTCGCGAGGCGCCGCACATGGCGCTCGACGCCGCTGAACTCGGCCCCGACGAACGCGCGCAGAACGTCCGCGGCCGTCTCGGGCCCGATTACGCGAGCGCCGAGGCAGAGCACGTTGAGGTCGTCGTGCTCGACGCCCTGGCGCGCGGTGTAGTGGTCGTGGATCGCGCAACCGCGGATGCCGAAGACCTTGTTCGCGGCGACCGCCACGCCCGCGCCCGAGCCGCAAACGAGCACGCCGCGCTCGGCGTCGCCGGAGATCACGGCGCGGCACACGGTCAGGGCGATGTCGGGGTAGTCGACGGGGTCGGTCGAGTTCGTGCCGAGGTCGATCGGCTGATGGCCTTCCTCGCGCAGCACCGACAGCACCATCTCCTTCAGCGGAAAACCAGCGTGGTCGAAGCCGCACGCGACTTTCAACGCGCACCCCCCCTTGAGTCAGACACGGTCTTGGCCAATTCCTGCCCCGCCATCAACGCGGCGCCGAGCAGGCCGGCGTGGTCGGCGTGGCGCGCGAGCCGGATCTCGGTCTGCTCGCCGACGCCGTGCACGACATACGCTCGAGCAGTCTCTCGCGCCGGCGCGAGCAGCAGCTCGCCGGCCGCCGCAGCGCCACCGGCGATCGCGACGACCTCGGGGTCGAACGTGTTGATCGCGTTGGCGATACCGATCCCGAGCCTCTCGCCGAGGATCCGCAACGCGCGGATCGCCGCCTCGTCGCCTGCGTGGGCCGCGTCGACGGCATCCCGTCCCAGCACGTCCGTCCCTTCGGCGGCGCGCCGGCCCAGCGCCGAGTCCGGGTGCTCGTGCGCGGTCTGCTGCGCGAGTCGGTCGAGCTCGCGGCCGGCCGCGAGCTGCTCGAGCGATCCTCGTTGGGGAAAGTCGCCCGCCGGCGGCGCGCCCTCTGAGAGGTTGGCGCCGATCAGTGTGTGGCCGAGCTCGCCGGCGGCGCCGGTGGCGCCGCGGTAGACGTTGCCGCCGAGCACGATTCCGCCGCCCACTCCGGTGCCGACGGTGATCATCACGAGGTTCAACGACACCAGCCGACCGTCCTCGTGCGCCTCGGCGAGCGCCGCGCAGGTGGCGTCGTTGTCGACATACACCGGCGCCTTCAGTCGCTCGCGCAGCAGCGTGCGCAGCGGCACACCCTCGAGCGGAACGTTTACCCCCGAGCGCGCCATCCCCGTGGCGAACTCGACCACCGAAGGGATGCCGACGCCGATCGCTTCGACATGGGGCCCTCTCAGCCGCCCGATCGTGTCGACGAGCTGATCGACCAGCGCGCCCGAACTCGACGTGTCGGTGGCCACGGTGAGCGGCTCCCCGAGCACTCCATCGTCATACAGCGCCGCCGCGCACTTCGTGCCGCCGAGATCGACGCCGATGAGGCTCACCAGTGGTTCATCCTGTGGGTCAGTGCAGGATGTGCGGATCTGCAGGATGGGCCAGTCACTAGACCTCCCGGCGTTTTGCCGACAGCATCTCTTGCTTCGCCGCTAGTTCGTGGTCGGCGCGGATGACGTGCATCACGGCGTTGATCAGGGCAAGGTGGGTGAAGGCCTGCGGGAAGTTGCCCAGATGACGCCCGGTGTGGGCCTCGAGCTCTTCGGCGTAGAGGTACAGCGGGCTGGCGTAGGACAGCAGCTTCTCGCACAGGTTGCGCGCGCGCTGCGTCTCCTCGATCTCGGCGAGCGCCGCCACGAGCCAGAAGGAGCAGATCGTGAACGTGCCCTCCAGGCCCTCCATGCCGTCGTCGGTCTCCTCGGTGCGGTAGCGCAGCACGAAGCCGTCCTCCGTCAGCTCGTCGGCGATCGCCAGCACGGTCGCGCGTACGCGCGGATCGTCTGCCGGCAGGAAGCGCACCAGCGGCATCAGCAGCAGCGAGGCGTCGAGCGCCTCGGTGTCGTAGTGCTGGGTGAAGACGCCGCGGCCGTCGAGTCCGCTGGCGCACACGTCGGCGTGGATCTCGTCGGCGCCGGCCTGCCAGCGGTCGGCCGCCTCGTGGTCCTCACGCAGTCGCGCCAGCCGCGCGCCACGGTCGGCCGCCACCCAGCAGAACATCTTCGACGAGGTGAAGTGCTTGGGCTCTCCGCGGACCTCCCAGATGCCGCGGTCGGGCTCGCGCCAGTGGTCCATTGCCTCCTCGACCTGGCGAACCATGATCGGCCACACCCGCTCGGGGAGGTGGTCGCGCGACTTCGCGTGCAGGTAGACCGAGTCGAGCATCGCCCCCCACACGTCGTGCTGGTTCTGGTTGTAGGCGCCGTTGCCGATGCGCACGGGTCGGGCGCCCTCGTAGCCTGAGAGATGCTCGAGCTCGTGCTCCTCGAGCTCGCGCTCGCCACCCACGCCGTACATCACCTGAAGGTCCTCCTCGCCGTCGGCGACGTCGGCGACGAAGTAGAAGAAGTCGTTGGCCTCCCAGTCGAAGCCGAGCGTGTAGAGCCCCCACAGCATGAACGTGGAGTCGCGGATCCAGCTGTAGCGGTAGTCCCAGTTGCGCTCGCCGCCGGGCGTCTCGGGCAGCGAGGTGGTCGATGCCGCGATCATCGCTCCTGTCGGCGCGTAGGTGAGGCCCTTCAGCGTCAGCGCGCTGCGCTGCAGATATGTGCGCCACGGATGGTCGGGAAACTCGCCGTGGCTCAGCCACTCGTGCCAGTAGTCGGCTGTGTGCACTAGCCGTTTGTAGGCTTCCTCGTGCGTGTTGGGTGGCTCGTGCTCGGTCCAGGAGAGAGCGGCGTAGGCGACGTCGCCGTCGTGCATCTGCGTGCGCGCGCGTGCGCGTGAGCCTTCGAACCCCAGCCGGAGATCGGTGGTCAGCTTCAGCTCGAGGTCGAACTCCGGCGCCTTCGCCACGGCCTCGTGGTAGCCGTCGGACGTGTACTCCCACTCGACGCGGCGGCGGCCATAGTCGAACACCGGCTCGCAGTCGAGGTTGATCTCGACAGTTCCGTTGACGCAGCGAATCGTTCGCAGCAGCACGTGGTCGGCGTCGTAGTCGGTCGGCGAGCGGCGATGGCTGTGCGAGCGGTTCCGCTCGTGGTGCCAGCGGCCGATCAGCAGTAGGTCGCGGACGATCATCCAGCCGGTGCGGGTGCCCCAGGTCGTCTCGACCATCATCGTGCCGGGGACGTAGCGCCGCCCGGCCGGGACCGTGACGTCGGCGGGGCCGACGCGGAATCCCCCGGCGTCGCGGTCGAGTAATGCGCCGAAGACGGTCGGCCCGTCCATCCGCGGCAGGCACATCCATTCGATGTTGCCGCTGGGCGCCACGAGTGCCGTGACCTCGCAATCGGAGAGGAAGGCGTAGTCGGCGATCGGCGGGAAGGGGCTGCCGCCGAGCGGGACGTCGCCGACGATCGTCCTCATCGGCTGCTCGTTTTCGTGTTGGTGGGCCTGTGGTCATGGTGGAGACCTCCGCGTTTCAGGCGCGGGGATGGCGTTGGGTGGCGGCGTCCGTGTCTTGCCGTACCTTCATACCTATGGCGAACACGTGTTCGGGTGGCGGAGTCGAGCGCACGGGCTTTCGCTATCGGCTGTGTCCGACCGTCGCGCAGGCTGGGGCGCTGGCGCGTTGGTGCGGGTGTGCGCGGGCGATCTATAACGCGGGGCTCCAGCAACGGCGGATGGCCTACGGGGACTGCGGCGCGTCGCTCGGGTATAACCAGCAGGGCACAGGGCTCGACGACCTCAAGCGCGCGTTGCCGTGGCTCGCCGAGCCGCATTCGGACGTGCTGCAGCAGGCGTTGCGCGACCTCGACCGGGCGTACCGCAACTTCTTCGAGGGCAGGGCGCGTTTCCCGCGTTATCGGAAGCGCGGCCGGCGAGATAGCTTCCGGATCCAGAACCGCAAGAAGGGCGCAATCCGTGTGCGGCGGCTGAATCGTCGCTGGGGAGAGGTGACGATCCCCAAGCTTGGAGTGATCCGTTTTCGCTGGTCGCGCAGCCCGATCGGGACGATTAAACATCTGACCGTGTCGCGTGATGCGCTCGGCTGGCACGTCTCGCTGTGCTGTGAACGCGAGTTGGCTCCGCCCGCCCGACACGGCGGTCCACCGGTCGGGATCGACCGTGGCGTCACAACCACCGTCGCGCTGTCGAGCGGCGAGCTGCGCTGCTGCCCATCCCTGCCGCTCAGGCAGGCTGGGCGTCTGCGGCGTTTGGCACGTAAGGCGGGGCGTCAGGAGACCGCGCGCCGTCGACGGCCAAACGACCAGCGTCGCCGGTCGCATCGTCATCAGCGCACTCTGCACGCGTTCGCCCGAATTCGGGCGCGCGAGGCGCGCATCCGCCGCGACTTCTCCCACAAACTCACCACCGACCTGGCCAAGAACCACAGCCTCGTCGCAATCGAAGACCTGCGCGTGACAAGTATGACCCGCAGCGCGAAGGGCACGATCACAGAACCCGGCCGCAACGTCAGAGCAAAAGCCGGCCTCAACCGGGCGATCCTCGCCCAAGGCTGGGGCGAGCTTGCACGGATGCTCGACTACAAACTCGCCCGCAACGGCGGCACGCTCGTCAGGGTGCCTGCCGCATATACCAGCCAGACGTGCGCGGAATGCGAGACGGTCGACGAGGCGTCGCGCCGCGGCGAACGCTTCCACTGCAGCACGTGCGGGCACACCAACCACGCCGACGTAAACGCTGCGCGGGTGATCCTCGCCCGAGCAGCTAGCGACAGACAGCGAGAGGACGGCGGCCGGACAGGTCGTCGCAGCGCGGGAAGCCCTCCAGGCGAAGCAAGCCGGGGCGCCCTGAGAGAACCGCGAACCACCCAACCGGAACTCGCCCATGCGGCGTAAACCCAAACGGGAATCCCCCTGCTCCAGCTGTGGGGAGGAAGTCAAGCCCTGACCCCTTCGAGCTGGCTCGCGGCGGCGGAATCGAGCAGCAGCGTGACCGTCCCGGAGTGCGGGGCGACGAGGCTCGCGGGCGCGTCCGGCTGCGGGTCGCGGCCGAAGGCTCTCGCGACCGCGTCGGCCTTGGCCTCGCCGGCGATCAGAAAGACGACCTCGCGACCGGCGTTGAGCGCCGGCAGCGTCAGCGTCACGCGCGGGACATAGGGCTCCATGCCCGCCTCGGCGACGCCGACGACCCAGCGCTCGCGCTCCTCGACCGCGGGCTTGCCCGGGAAAAGCGAGGCCGTGTGGAGGTCGGGGCCGAGCCCCAACAGGATCAGATCGAAGCGCGGCTCGCCGCCGTCGAAGGCTTCGTTGAGCCGATCTTCGTAGGCGTTGGCCGCCGCATCGGGGCCGCGCTCGCCCTCGATTCGCATGACAGTCGGCGCGCTCCCGGCGAGGCGGTCCAGCAACGCGGCCTTGACCATCGCGAAGTTGGAGCGCTCGTCGTCCGGCGCGACGCAACGCTCGTCGCCGAACCAGAGCGTCGCGCGCGACCAGTCGGCATCCAGCTCGGCGGCCAGCTCGTAGGCGGCGCGCGGGGTCGCCCCGCCGGCGAGAACGATCTGACCGCCCGCGTCCGCGGTCGCGGCGATCTGCTCGGCGGTGACCACGGCCGGGTCGTCGACTACGCGCGTGCGCCTCATCGCGGCTCGGTGGCAGGCTCGTTCATCCGACAAGCGCCTCGGCCGCTGTCAGCGCCGGACCGTAGGTGGGGTCGCGCAGCAGCGCCTGGCGAATGCCCTCGCCGAGGATTCCCGACTCTCCGCGCGACGCTCCCATGATCGACCAACGCAGCTCGCTGCCGTCGCGCAGCTTGCGAACCGCCTCGAGTCCCCCGGCGCCGCGATCGAGCGACAGCGACATCCCCGAGGCGGTCTCGAGCGTCAGCCCCGCCAGCCCGGGCACCGACTGCTGCGGAGCAGGCTGCAGCTCCAGCGAGACCTCGTGGCGCTTTGATGCGCGCGCTCGCCCGCGCATCCCGTCGCCGCCGGCGATCATCGCGCCACAGTCCCAGCCGAGCCGCGACGCGAGCCAGCCGATCAGCAGCAACCCGGGAACCGCCGAGTCGGGTCGGTGGCGGATCTTGACCGCGCTCAGGTTGTGCAGCTCCCTTCGCATCGGCGGCGGGTCGAAGGTCCCGGCTATCCGCTCGCGCCAGGGCGTCGAGCGCAGCCAGGCGAGATCGACGACATACGCTCGTTTGGCCAGCTCGGCGGAGCGCCTCAGCGCCGCGTGCACGTCGGGCTCGTCGAGCGAGTCGAGCAGCACCACCTGCGTCAGCTTCATCAGCGCATCGACCGCTTCGGGGTGTCCGTGCGGTGACCACACGACCGTCGAGAGATCGGTCACCACGAGCGCGTCGACGATCGAGTCGAGGTGCGGCAGATGCTGCGGACCGACCTCGATCACGACGCGCTCGCGGCAGGGCACGAAGCCGCCGGGCTCGGACTCGCTCGTGTCGGTCATGTTCGCCTGGGCGCTGAGCGTGGTGCGACCGGGCTCGACTGCGCAGAGGATGGTCCTCGACGGGTGATAGCGCCCGACGCGCTCGAGCCTGTTCTCGATCTCACCGCGCCACTCGCGGTCGACGATCACGATCAGGTTGAGGACGCGCGCGGGGACGTACGACGCGCTCTCGGCATGACGCTCCTTGAGCAGTTCGCGCAGCGCCGCGTCGATCTCCGACGGAGTGGTGTCCTGCGCGCTCCAGACGCCGTGCATCAGGGGCGCGGCGGCGGGGCTGCCCACTAGATCGCCCTCCAATGGGCGCCGCCGATCAGTAGCTGTGCGGCCTCCTCGGGGCCGGCCGATCCGGCGGGGTATTGCGGCACCGGCTCGGGATTCTGCTCCCATGCCTTGAGGATCGGATCGCAGATCTGCCACTGGGCCTCGACCTCGTCATCGCGCGTGAACAGCGTCGCGTCGCCGCGCATCGCGTCCATGATCAGCCGCTCATAGGCCTCGGGCGACTGCGACAGGAAGGAGGTGCCGTAGAGGAACTCCATGTTCACCGGCCGGATCAGCATGCGCGAGCCGGGGATCTTGGCGCCGAGTGAGAGCGAGACGCCCTCGTTCGGCTGCATCGTCAGGATCAGCTGGTTCGGCCGCACGCCGAGCGAGCCCTCCGCCTCGAAGGCGAGGTGTGGGACCGGCTTGAGCGTGACCGCGATCTCGGTCACCTTGCGGGCCAGCGCCTTGCCCGTGCGCAGATAGAAGGGAACGCCCGCCCAGCGCCAGTTGTCGACGGCGAGACGCAGCGCGACGTACGTCTCCGTGGTGGAATCGGGCGGCACGTCCTGCTCCTCGAGATAGCCGGCCTGCTGCTCGCCGCCGAGCACACCGGCGCTGTACTGCCCGCGCACCGTAATCGCCGGCACCTCGTCAGCGGCCGGTTTGTGAACGGCGCGCAGCACTTTCACCTTCTCGTCGCGCACGGCATCGGCGTCGAAGGAGATCGGCGGCTCCATGCAGATCAGGGTGAGCAGCTGGAGCATGTGGTTCTGCACGAGGTCGCGCAGGGCTCCGGCCTGGTCGTAGTACCCGGCGCGCGAGCCGATCCCGATGTCCTCGGCCGCGGTGATCTGGATGTGGTCGATGAAGTTGCGGTTCCACAGCGGCTCGAACATTCCGTTTGCGAAGCGGAACGCCAGCACGTTCTGGACGGTCTCCTTGCCGAGGTAGTGGTCGATGCGGAAGACCTGGTCCTCCTCGAAGACCTCGAGCACCTCCTTGTTGAGCTGCCGCGCCTCGGCCAGCGTCGTCCCGAACGGCTTCTCGATCACGACGCGTACCTCGACGTCGTCGCTCTTGTCGAGTCCGTGCTTGCCGAGCGCACCGATGATCACGGGGAAGAAGGCCGGAGCGGTGGAGAGGTAGAACGCGCGGTTGAACTTGAGGCCCGCCTCTCGATCGAATTCGTCGGCCGTCTTCGCCAGCGTGTCGTAGACGGAGTCGTCGTCGAAGGACCCGGGGATGTAGCGAACGTGCTCGAGCAGCGCCTCGAGCACTTTCTCGTCGGGCTTGCGGCGGGAGAACTGGTTGATCGCCTCGATCGCCATCGCCCGATAGTCGCCGTGTGGCATGTCGCTGCGCGAGACGCCGATCAGGTTGAAGCGCTCGGGCAGCGCACCCTCGTGGGCGAGGTTGTAGATCGCCGGCAGCAGCTTGCGCTTGGCGAGGTCGCCGGTGGCGCCGAAGATCGCCAGTGTGGTCGGCGCTACCGGAAGGCGCTCCAGGGCCTCGGTGAGGGGATTTTCGTCTTCGACGGTCGTGGCCATGGCGGGCTACTCCGAGCTCTTGACGGCGTGGCCGCCGAACTGGTTGCGCAGTGCGGCGAGCACGCGCGCGGTGTAATCGCCGTTGGCGCGCGAATAGAAGCGCGCGTAAAGCGACGTCGTGATCACTGGCGTGGGCACGTCTTTGTCGATCGCGTCCTCGATCGTCCAGCGGCCTTCGCCCGAGTCGTCCACATAGCCCTGGAGCTTGGCGAGGTCGTTGCCGTCGGCCTCGAAGGCGCGCGCCGCGAGCCCGCAGAGCCAGGAGCGCACGACCGATCCCTGCTGCCAGAGGTGGGCGATCTTGGCGTTGTCGAGCTCGAAGTCGGACTTGTGGAACAGCTCGAAGCCTTCGGCGTAGGCCTGCATGATCCCGTACTCGACGCCGTTGTGGACCATCTTGACGTAGTGCCCCGCGCCCGA
>DASZZG010000097.1:0-2855 GCA_035543355.1 Solirubrobacteraceae bacterium
GATCGCGCGCAGTCGCCGCCAGCCGCGCTCGACGTCGGCGTGGAGATCGACGCGCCCGGCCGCGACTTCGCGCGCCGCCTTGATGAGCGCGCTGGCGCGTCCGGCCGAGAGGTCATAGCTTTCGAGCAGCGCGGGCGAGACCGACGCCAGGCGGGCGGCATCCGGTAGATCGCGCAGCCCGGTCGTCTCGCAGCGGCGGCCGAGCTTGGCGACGATCCGGCGCTGAATCGCGATCGCCCGGGGGGCGTCGATCAGCTGCTCGGTGACCGCCCAGGCGAGCGCCTCGAACGGCTCGGGGCGCCGCACTGGGCGGCGCCAGGGCGCTCTGCGGACGCCGGGACCGATCAGCGGATCCCAGCGAAATCGCTCGTGGAACGAACGCAGGTCGTCATCGACCCCGAGTGCGAAGCGCATCCTGGCGATCGCCTCGCCGGCGGCGGGCGCCGTCTCAGAGCGTGCGGCGAAGACGACCCGCGTACCGGTCGGCTGGGCGACGCGCACGACAACGGGCTCGCCGTCGACGTGCAGCAGCCGCTCGAGTACTCCGGCGCGTGCGCGCATGACGCCGTCGGAGCCGCCGGTCGGCAGGCGCAGCGGCCAGCGCGGGCGCACTTCCAGCCGCGTCTCGACAGTGCCCGCGCGCTCGGCGCCGCGGCGATCGTGCGCGCGGCGCGCGGGCGCCACTACCGTCCGAGCAGGTGGACGTCGACGAGGAACGAGCGCGACGAGACCACGTCGGGCAGCGTCCGCCGCCGTCGCTTCACCGCCCTGCGCGTGCGCGCACGGCGCACCACGGCCGCCGTCGCAGCCCCGGCGACGAATCCTCCGGCGACGACCACGGCGGCCTGCACGGCCGGCCTGGCGATCACCAGCTCGGCGCCGCCCGACGGCTGCGGCGCCAGCACACGGACCGGCGCCAACTCGGCGGCGTGCTGCTCGCCTTCGCGCGCGTCGGCGTCGGCGGATAGCTCGGGTTCGGGGACGCTGCTCACGGGTCGCCGAAGTGTAGTGGGCCGCCCGGGCGCCGATCGGGTCTTGCGGTTGATCCAGCGTGATGGCTATAATTCTGGTCATGCCCGAAACGCTGCCGCTTGCGACCGTGAAGGCGCGCTTCTCCGAGATCGTCGACCGCGTTGCGCGCCAACAGGACCGCGTAATCGTGACCCGCAACGGTCAGCCGGCGGCCGTTCTCGTGAGCACCGATGATCTCGAAAGCCTCGAGGAGACGCTCGCGATCATGTCCGATCGCTCGCTGATGGCGCAGATCCGCGAGAGCGAAAAGGCGACAGCGGCGGGCGATGCAGGTGTCGAGCTCGATGAGCTCCGCGCAAGTCTCGAGCGCCACCGCACACGGCGAAAGTGACAGACCCGCCATGGCGGGTCGTGGTGATGCCGCCTGCGCGCCGTCAGTTTGACCGGCTGCCGATCTCGGTCGCCGCGGCCGTACTCGAAACACTGCAAGCGATCGCCGAGAATCCACAGCGCCTGGGCAAGCGCCTGATGCTCGAGCACGAGGGTCGCTTCTCGGCGCGCCGCGGTCCGTACAGAATCATCTACGAGCTCGTCGAGGACGAGCAGCTCGTTCGTGTGATCGCGATCGGACATCGCCGCGACATCTACCGCCGCCGCTGAGGGTGTGTGCGGGGATCTCCAGACTACGCGCCGGTCGGAGCCTCTTCATCCTCGAAGTAGTCGACGGCGTCGTCAACACGGAAATGCATGTACAGGCCGCCGCCCTCGGGTCGGCGTTCGAATGCGCCGAGCGTGTTCGAGTCGGGCCGCATCACGAGATCAGGCGCGCCGCTCGTACTTAACGCGAGCATGCGCACGGGCTCGTCGGTGCGGTTGACGACCTGATGGGCGCCCGCCTCACCAACGAGGAACGACACAACCGCTCCCTCCGAGAGCTCGCGCCAGCCATCGGGGACGCGCAGGCTCGGTCGGCCGGCGAGGACTACGATCAGCTCCTCTTCGCCCAGGTGGTAGTGCTACGGATAGGCCGCCTCGCCTGGGGGGATGTCCCAGAGACTGAGACCGAGGCGCTCAGCGCCGACTTGGCGACCGATGCGCGCGCGGCGACACTGGAAGCCAGGGTGCTCGCGTCGCTCATCGAACTCGGGATCGTTGAGGTTCGACGTTGGGAATAGGCGCGGATCCCTAGAGCGGCTTCTCGTACACCCGGTAGCGGCGCACGACTCGGCCACCCATTCCCTCCATCGCGCGATTCATCGGCTCGTTGGTCTCGAGGATCCAGCCCATCTCGCCGCCGGTCTGGGGGGTTCGCGCGGCCGAGTCGAAGTGCTCCTCGTAGAACTTCGCGGCGATTCCCGTGTGCTGGTAGGCGGGCTTGACGCCGAGCGCGAACACGCGCACCCTGTCGATCTTGCGCCGTCCGAGCAGGAACTTCAGCCAGCCGATCGGCAGCAGCCGGCCGCGCATGCGCTTGAGCACCTGGTTGTAGTCGGGCAGCGTCAGTGCCGCGCCCACCACCTCTCCATCCTTGGTCTCGGCCATCCACGCCCAGTTCTGATCGAGCAGCGGGCGCAGCAGCTTGGCGTAGTGGCGGACCTCCTGATCGGTCAACGGCACGAAGCCCCAATTGCGCTCCCAGGCGGCGTTGTAGACCTCGAGGAAGCGCTCGACCTCCGCCTCCAGGTCGCGCTTGCGCATGTTGCGCACCGTGATCCCGTGCTTGTCCTGCACGTCCGAGGCCAGCTTCCAGATCGCGGGGTGGACCCGCTCGCGATCGTCGATGTAGAGCTCCCACATCAGCAGGTCCATCGCCTTGGCCATGCCGGCGCCCTCGAGCAAACCGGGGTAGTACGGCGGCGTCCAGTTCGTGAGGATCGTCGGGT
>DASZZG010000098.1:0-8789 GCA_035543355.1 Solirubrobacteraceae bacterium
CGGCGCGCTCGGCCGCGAGCCGAGCCCCGTAACCTTCGTGGTCTCGCTGCGACTCGGCGAGCCGGCGTCGATCGACCCGCTGCGGCAGCGCCTCGACCTCTATCCGGAGCTGCGCTTCAAGCTCGACCCGACATCGTCGTGGGATGACGCGCTGATCGCCGCATTGGTCGAGACAGGCGCCGTGGACTCGGTCGACTTCAAGGGCCACTACCGCGGAACGGTGGTCGACCAAGAGCCCGACCCCGAGCTCTACCGCCGCGTGGTCGAGGCGTTCCCGCACGCCTGGATCGAGGATCCCGCGCTCACGCCCGCGACCGAGCCGGTGCTCGAGCCGCACCACGACCGGATCACGTGGGACGCGCCGATCCACTCCGTCGCCGACATCGAGGCGCTGCCGTTCCCACCGAAGATGGTCAACATCAAGCCCTCGCGAGTCGGCTCGTTGAGCGAGCTGTGCGCCGCGTACGACTATTGCGCGCAGCGCGGCATCGGCGCCTACGGCGGCGGCCAGTTCGAGCTCGGCCCCGGCCGCGGCCAGATTCAGTACCTCGCCTCGCTGTTTCACCCCGAGACGCCCAACGACATCGCGCCCGGCGGCTACAACATGCCCGAGGCGCAGGAGGGGCTGCCGTCGAGCCCGCTGCAGCCGTCGCCCGCGCCGACGGGCTTTCGCTGGGAGTAGCGGCCTAGCTCAGGCCGACTCGAGACCGGCGGCCGCAGGGCCTTGCCGATCGGCGGTACGAAGCGCCAGCGAGCCGGCGGCCGCGGTACTCCAGAGGACTGCGATCCAGGTAAGCGTCGCCAGACCGACGTGGACCCACACGATCTCGGTCGGGAGCTTGAGCGAGTACTGCACGGCGCCGACGATCCCCTGCGCGCCGAGCAGCACCACGACGGTCGTGAGCGGCGTCGTGAGCTCCTCGCCGGCGCCGCGCTGCCGAGCGAGCAGCCACGCTCCAATCGCCGCGAGGCCGAGCAGCGTGGCGAGCAGCGCATGCTGGTGGATGACGAAGTCGAGCGTTCCCGAGCCCTTGAAGCGCAGCCGGTGCACGAGGTCGTGCGTGCCGCGGCCGCCGGCGTGAGGGCCGGCCGCGGTCGCCACGGTGCCGGCGACGATCGTCACCGCGGCGAGCGGCACGAGCCCGCGGACGATCGCGACGGCACGGCGGTCGGGCAGGCGCCGCGGTTCGTCTTCGCGGCGCTCGCGCGCGCGCCAGGCGAGAGCGAAGGCCGGGACGAGGATCAGCATCGAGAGCGCGAAGTGGGCCATGACGAACCCCGGCGCCAGCCTGTGCGTGACGGTGAAGCCGCCGAGCACCGCCTGCGCGACGACGCCTAGCGGCAGCAACGCGCCGAGCACGAGGAGATCGCGGCGAAACGGCCGGCGGCGCCAGGCGAGCAGCGCGGCCGCCAGCGCGACGAAGCCCACGACGCCGGTGAGCATACGGTTGCCGAACTCGATCACCGCGTGCGTCTTCAGCGGCGGGACGGCGTTGCCGAAGCACTTGGGCCAGTCGGGGCAGCCGAGCCCCGACCCGGTGAGGCGCACCGCCGCGCCGGTCACGACGATCAGCGTGAGGGCGCCGAGCGCGATCCAGGCGATGCGGGAGAACAGAGGCGGTGCGACGGGAGCCCGGAGACGGCCCAGCACAGCGCGCTAACCGCGACGCCTGGCGGCGGCGCTGAAGCCAAGCGGCAGCACCCTTCCGACGTCGAGCGGCGCCAGCGGCGCGAGCTGCTCGGCCAGCTCGTGGAGCACCTCGGCAACCGCTTCGCGGCGCGCGTCGAGACCGTCCTGCGGGTCGCGGCCGATCGTCTGGGACACGTTGCGCATCAGTTGCGCCAGCGTCGTGAAGGCGTCGTTGCGTGCCTCGATCTCGATCTTCTCGAAGCCCGCCTGCTCGAGCAGATGCCCGAGCCCCGAAGCGGTGTAGCGGTAGTAGTCATACGGCAGCTCGTGCAGCTCCCAGACCAGCGGAGCGGTGAGGAACAGGCGACCACCCGCGCGCAGGACGCGATGCAGCTCGCCCAACACGGCGCGCGGCTCGGGGACGTGCTCGAGCACCTGTGTCAGGAGCACCGCGTCGAAGCTCTCGTCAGCTACGGGGATGGTGTCGGCGGACGCGATCAAATCGGAGCCACGGGCGCCTTCGTGGGGAGATGCATCCCAGTCGATCGTCCGGTACGCCGTGTGCGAGAACAGCTCACGGTAGGGGGCGTCGCCGGCGCCGACATCGGCGACCGCCACGCCCGGCTCGAGCTCGCGTGCTGCACGCCGCACGAAATCGAGAATCGGCGCCCGCTCCCAGGGCATCTCGCTGACGAAGCGCCGCAGCGGTTCGGTTAGCCCGAGGGCGCCGACGTCGGTCGAGCTCACGCGGTGAGTCTAGATGCTGCGTTGCCGTCACCCGCACGCCGCTTCACGCCCCGCATCGGCTGTACAGTGCCCCGCAGCTTGAGTTCCCGGCCCACCGATACCAGCGCAGGCATGGGCGGCCGCGTCGGACGCTTCGGCCCCACCCTTTTGGGCGTTCTCGGCGCCCTCGCGCTTGCCGGCTCGCTGTGGCTCAAGTGGTATCACCTGCCGCGGCACAACGTGGATCCCAGCGTGCTGCCACGACACGTGCGCGAGACGCTCGAGCCGCGCGACGTCAACGCGTGGGACGCGTTCCGCAGCGTCAAGACAGTGCTCGCAGTCGCGGCCGGGGCGGCACTGCTGAGTGAGCCGCTCGGCAGGTTCTGGCGGTCCTTTCAGACGCTGCGCATGCTGATCGGCCTGGGCACGTTCGCGATAGTTCTGCGAGCCATCGTCTCACCGCCACCGGTGCCGCCAAAGGCCGGCGTTGCGCAGCATGGGCATTTCGTCACGCCATCCTCGGTCGAGATCGGCGCCGTGATCGCCCTGGTTGCCGCCGCGATGATCGCTCTCGGCGCGATAGTCACTCTGCTGCGCACACGCCCGCCGGAGCAAGCTGAGGCTTAGAGCGTCTCTCAGCGCGCGTAGAGCACAATCGGGCCGGCCCGGAACGTCGGCGGCGTCCGCTTGCACTGGCGCAAGTCGTAGATCGGCCGCACGCGCCGATGACGGCGGCTGAGGTCGACGAGCACGGTCTTGCCGTACGGGGCCCGCTGGGCCGGACCGTAGCCTGCACCGTACGGCTGGACTCCGCCGCGGTCGCAGCGGACGCCCGTGCGAGCCCCGTAGAGCGGATAGGCAGTCACGTCACCGCTGTTGTAGAGGCGCTTGACGGCGCCATTGAGGTCCCAAGAGGAGCCAAAGACCGGTACTCCAGGTGTGTAAAAGCCCTCCACCCCGAACATGAAGATAGTCGAGCCGCGTGCGGGGTTTGGAAGCGCCGACTTGAGCAGGGCCAGCACGCGCAGCTGCTCGGAATACGCCGTGTCCCAGCGAAGCGTGTCCGAGTCGATCTGGCGCACATACCCCACTCCCAGCACAGCGCATGCGGCGACCACGCTCAACAGCGCCAACGTGCGCGAACCGTGAAGCGTGCGAAACACCAGCGCGGCCGCCAGCATGATCAGGGAGTAGACGATCACCACCAGGCCGATGCCGGCGATCACGTTCACCCTGTTGCCGAGGCCCAGGGTCAGCGGGGAGTAGTAGGAGTCCGCGGGTATGAACAGCACGTACCCGGCCGCCGCCACGAGCACCCCCGCGGCCGCGATCGAGAGCCAGCGCCGCAACTCGGCGCGCGCGGGATCCGGCGCCGGGAGCGCGCGCGCCACCACCCCCGCCGCAAGGACGACCAGCAGCGCCAGCACGAGCACTGTCGCGCGGCCGGGACTGCCGATCGGCGCGGCGGTGGATGCGAAGACCGACAGCGCCTGATCGGCGATCAGATGTACGTGATGCAGGCTGCCGCCAAAGCTCTGGCGCTTCTGCGCGCTGTTCGACGTGACCAGCAGCAGCGTGAGCGAGATCGCAAGGCCGTCGAGCAGCCAGCGAGTGCGAGCCCGTTGCCAGCCGGCGCGCCACCAGTAGAGCAGACCGAACAGCATCGCCGGCGGCGCGACCAGCTCGTAGTCGAGCACCGCCAGCACGTACAGGGCGATCGCCGCCGCGTGCGTCCAGAAGGCTCGCCGGCCGCCGGCTCGCAGGCCGCGCAATGCGACGAAGACACCCACCAGGGACGTCGCCAACGCGAGATGGGCGTGGCTCGCGGTCGACCACAACCACGTGCTGTCGGCGTAGGGGTACAGCAGCGCCAGCGCCGCGATCACCGATGCGTGCAGCAACTCCATCCCGAGCTCGCGAAGCACCGCGAACAGCGCCACGGCGACGAGCACGGCGAGGACCGCCGCCCACGCGAGGTGGAAGTGCTGGTGGTACCCGAACGCCCAGTGCACGAGCGGCTCGTAGAGGATCAGGAAGGGGCGCTGCGGCGAGGTCTGCGCGAGGCTCTCCACCCCGCTGATGCCGTGGGCCCCGTAGTGCACGGTCGCCGCGTTCGCCCAGTCGTCGTAGTAGAAACCGCCGTCCTGGATGTGCTTGTAGAAGGCAAACAGCCCAAGCGCTGCCAGGGCGGCCGCGACATACGACAGCTCCTGGCGTGTCAGCGCAGCGGGCGAGACCATCCGCCGCAGCAGCGCAACGGCCCTGGCCCTACTCATGTACCGGAGTGGCGCCCCGAGCCCCGGGGTGGAGGACGTTCATTCCGATGACCGCGGTCGAGATCAACCCCGTGAGGATGATCGGGAAGAAATTGACTGCGTGCAGCACGAGCGCATAGGACAGCGCGTGGCCCTTGGACACGCCGAACGCGGTCAGCGCCGCCTGCACGGAGGCCTCGTACACGCCGACCGTTCCGGGGCTGGACGGGACGGTCATCGCAAACGAGTTGGCGATCAGCAGCAGCCACGGAGCCAGCCCGCTGGTGTGCAGCGAGAACGCCGGGAACAGCACCCAGCTCGAAAGCCCCACGAGCGCCCAGATCAGCGCCGTCAGTCCGCAGGCCTCCGCCAGCCGAACGGGCCGCAGCATGATGCCCGTGCCGAGGCCGATCGCCTCGCGCACCGACTGCGCACGGCGATCGGAGATGAACGGAAGTCGCACGAGCAGCCTGATCAAGAGCTGCGGCAGCTTCTGGCGGAAGACCGTCAGAGCGATGACGAGTGCGATGAAACCGACGATCACACCCGAGCAGACGAGGCCAAGCACGTTTATCCAGGTGCGATCTGGAAGCAGCGGCCAAAGGATCACTCCGCCGATCGCGAGTATGAAGACGTCGAGCAGCCGCTCTACGACGATCGTCATTCCCGCCTCGACCGCGGACACCCCCGTGGCGCGCCGTACCGCGAGCACGCGAACGACCTCGCCCGCGCGCGAAGGCAGGATGTTGTTGAACATCAGGCCGATCGAGACGGAATGGAAGCAGGCGCCCTGGGAGACGTTGTCGCGATGCAGGAACAGCGCCTGCCAGCGCACACCCCTGAGCCAGAGCGCCACGTACGTCAAGGCGATGCTCGGTATCAGCCAGACATAGTGAGCGTTGGCGAGCGACGTCGAGATCTCGTGCAGGGAGACCTTGCGCGTGGCGATGTAAATCGACCCCGCGGAAATCGCCAGGCCCAGCAGAGCTCCGAACGTCCAGCGCAGCCGGCGTGCTCTGCGGTTGGCGGGCGCCGGCGATGACTCGTCCGCTGAAATCTCGCCCTGGGAGCCGTCGGGCACAGCGTCGGCGCGCGTGCCCGCCGCGATCGTAGCCGCCGCTCGCTCGGTCATGGCAGCCCCATCGCTCCGGTCTCAGACGCCCTCGGCGCTCATCACGACACCCTGGCCGCGCAGTCCCTCGAGCGCCGCGCTGAAGTACTCCTGGAGGTCGCCCATGCCGCGGATCCAGTCGACCACCTCTCGGATACCGTCCTCGATGCTGGTCTTCGGCGCCCAGCCGAGCGCTCTGATCTTGGCGGCATCATGCACGAGGTGGCGGACGTCGCCGGGACGGAAGTCTCCGGGAATGTCGTGTTCGGCCGGCAGCTCGTATGCGCCGGCGAGCGCATCGATCAGCTCGATCACATTGACCGGTACGCCGCGGCCGACGTTGAAGACCTCGCCATCGGCGCGCTCGTCGGCCATCACGAGCAGGTTGGCGTCGGCGATGTCGCCAACGAAGATGTAGTCGCGCGTCTGCCGGCCATCCTCGAACACGGTCGGGCGCAATCCGTTCAGCAGCAGCGTCGAGAAGATCGAGACGATCCCGGTGTAGGGGTTGAACACGGACTGGCGCGGGCCGAAGGTGACCGCGTAGCGCAGCGCCGACGTAGGGATCGCGAGCCGCTTGCCCATGCCGATGACGGTGCGCTCCTCGGCCAGCTTCGAAACCGCATACGGCGTCTCGCCGTTCCAGCCCGCCGCCTCATGCGTGAGCTCGGGCGCGAGCGCCTCGCCACAGCGCGGACAGCGGGGCTGCCATTCCTGGGCGCGGAACTGGGCCAGCGTGCGCATGCCCGGCTGCACGACGCCGTGCTCGGGGCAGCGGTAAAGGCCCTCGCCGTAGATCGCCTGGGAAGACGCGGCGACCACTTTGCGAATGTCGAGCCCGCGATTCGCGATCACCTCGAAGATGCACGACGTTCCGGTGGCGTTGGCGTCGTAGTACTTCGAGATCTCGGCGGTGAAGCCGCCGAACGCCGCCTGGTGATAGATCTCGTCGACGCCGGCGAGGCAGCGCGCGAGCAGGTCGCGGTCCTGCACCTCGCCTTCGACGAACTCGGCGTCCGCCGGGATCCACGGCGGCCGGCCCTGCGGGTGGGTCTGCTCGTCGAGGTTGTCGAGGATGCGGACCTGCTTGCCCGCGGCGAGCAGCCTGTCGACGATGTGCGAGCCGATCAGCCCCGCGCCGCCGGTCACGAGCGCCCTCATTGCGCCAGCACCTCACCGGATGCTCGCGTCGCATGGGCACGCACCGCCTCCGTGACGCGATCGCGCTGCTCGTCGGAAAGCTCGGGAAAGACGGGCAGCGACAACGCCTCCGCCGCGAGCGCGTCCGCTCCAGGGAAGGCGTCCAGCGGGGCGGCGCCGGCGAGCGCGGGCTGGCGGTGGAGCGGAATCGGGTAGTGCACGCCCGCGGCGATGCCCGACGCCGCCAGCTGTTGCAGAGCCCGCTCGCGCTCGGCGACGCGGACGACGTACTGGTGGTAGACCGGCAGCGCGCCGGCGGCGACAGCAACCGGCCGGACCGATTCGACATCCGCAAACGCCGCGTCGTAGGCCGCCGCGTGAGCGCGCCGGCACTCGTTCCAGTGCTCGAGGTGCGCGAGCTTGACCGACAGCAGGGCCGCCTGCAGCGTGTCGAGCCGGGCATTCGTGCCGAGCTCGTCGTGGCGGTACTTGTCGCTGCGCCCGTGGTCGCGCAGCTTGCGCGCGCGGCCGGCGAGCGCGCCGTCGTTCGTCGTCAGGGCGCCGGCGTCACCGAGCGCTCCGAGGTTCTTTCCGGGGAAGAAGGAGAAGGCCCCGAACGCGCCCACCGAACCGGCGCGGCGCCCGCCGAAGGCGGCGCCGTGCGCCTGGGCGGCATCCTCCACCAGCAGCAGGCCGCGGCTCGCGGCGAGCGCCTCGAACGCGTCGACGTCGACCATCTGGCCGTAGAGGTGGACCGGCACGATCGCCGCCGTACGCTCGCCGATCGCGTCCTGTGCGCGGGCGATCTCCATCAGTCCGGTAGCGGCGTCGCAATCGACGAACACGGGGACGGCTCCGGTTTGCACGACCGATTCGGCGGTCGCGATGAACGTCATCGCCGGAATGATCACCTCGTCGCCGCGGCCGATGCCCGCCGCCAGCAGCCCAACGGTCAGGGCGTCGGTCCCGGACGAGGAGCCGACGCACTCGGCGGCTCCGCAATACGCGCCGAACTGCTGCTCGAAGATGGCGACCTCGGGGCCCGCGACGAAACGCCCGTGGTCGAGCACCGCGGCGATCGCCGCGTCGAGCTCGGCTCGAATCGGACGGTGCGAAGCGTGGATGTCGAGCAGCGGGATGCTCATCCCGACCCGGCGAAGGCGTCGCGCCGCTCGATCTCGACGGCCTGTCCGCCCGCGGCGGCCGAGCGCTCCGCGGCCTCGAGGATCTCGACCACCTCCGTGCCGTGCCGTCCGTCGGTCCGCGGGCGGTCACCGCTCGAGATGCAGTGCGCGAAATGCTCGATCTCGACGCGCAGAGGCTCGCGCGCGTTGACGCGGGGGATCAGCAGGTCGCCGGCGCGGACCTCCAGCTTGAACTCGCCGAAGCCCTCCTCGGGCCGAAGCGCGTGCGAGCCCCCCGCGCCCGGTTGGGGCAGCGATGTGACTCCCTTGTCGTAGATCCGCAGCGGGCTCTCGGGGTCGGTGTCGTCGTAAACGGCCATCTTGCGATCGCCGACGACTGTGAACTGGCGGATCTTGCGCGGGTCGAGCCACGACTCGTGAATGTGCCCGACAACGCCCGAGGGGAACTCGAGCACGAGGAAGGCCACGTCCTCGAGCCGCCGGTTGAGCACCGGGAACTGCCGTGCCGAAACGCGCACCGGCCGCTCCCCGAGCAGATAGAGCAGGATCGAGACGTCGTGCGGGCCGAAGTTCCACAGCGCGTTGAGGTCCTCGCGGATCACGCCCAGGTTGACGCGCTGGCCGTAGACGTAGAGGAGCTCACCGAGCTGGCCCTCGGAGACGTAGTCGCGCAGCATGTTGACGGGCTCGGAGTAGATGAACGTGTGGCCGACCATCAGCGTCCGGGAGGTCTCGTCGGCGAGCGCGCAGAGCCCTTCGCAGTCGGCCGTGGAGAGAGCCAG
>DASZZG010000099.1:0-14754 GCA_035543355.1 Solirubrobacteraceae bacterium
TCGCCGAGCGCTTGGCGCTCGCCGAGTCGCTCGGAGCCACGCCCGTCCACCTCGAGGAGGGCGACCCGCGCGCCGCCGTCAAGGCCGCCACCGACGGGCGCGGCGCCGACGTCTGCGTCGACGCCGTCGGCCACCCCGCGGCGCTCGAGCTCGCCTGCCGGCTGGCGCGCAAGGCTGGCGCGGTCTCGCTCACGGGCGTCTACGCGGAGCGCGCCGAGGTGCACCTGGGGATCGTCTGGATCAAGGCGCTGCGGCTCGTCGGCGGGCACGCCAACGTGATCGGCCACGTCGACACCGTGCTGGCGATGATGAGCGCGGGTGTGCTCGACCCCACGCCGCTCGTCACCCATCACCTCGGCCTCGCGGACGCCTCCGAGGCGTATGCGATCTACGACCGGCGCGAGGCGCTCAAGATCGTGCTTAGCCCCTAACAAGAGCTGCTGCCGCCGCCGCCTCGCCGCTCGTGACCTCGAGCTCGAGCCCGGCGGTCTCGGGGAAACGCAGCGCCACGATCACCAGGCCCAGCAGCGGGAAGATCGCCAGCGCCGCGATCGCGCCGCCGATCCCGAGCGTCCCCGACAACACGCCCGCGGTGACGAGGCCGACGGCCGACCCGGCGACGGCGATCACCAGCAGAACGGTGTTCGCGGCCGAACGAACGTTGGTCGGGAACAGCTCGGGGCCGTAGACCGAAAGCGCCACGGCTCCCGCTGCTCCAAGCGTCTCCCCGGCGAGGGCGAACAGCCACAGCCACACGGACCGCGTCAGGAAGAAGCCCGCGAGGCAGAGCGTCGAGGCGATCAGCAGCGGGATCGCCACGCGCCTGCGGCCGTAGGCGTCGGCTAGACGACCGCCGACGACCACCATTCCCGCGCTCGGCAGGCCGGTGACAGCTAGGAAGATGACGATCTCGACCGCCGAGAACCCGCGCGCGCGATCGAGATAGCGGGTGAAGAACTCCGCCGTCGGCGCGTAGAAGATCGCGCCGAGGAAGCCCGGAGCGCCTATCAGCGCAAGCCGCGACCGGTGCTGACGCGCGAAGACCGCGCGATAGCCCCGCCGGCCGCGCGCGCGCGCCGCGAGAAAGCGCGGTGACTCCGGCAGCCGGCGGCTGGCGGCGAGCACCAGCGGCAGCGCCAGCAGCTGCAGGCCGTAGGCGGCGGCAAACCCGCCGCGGCCGAGGGCGGCAAGCGGCAGCACGCCGACTGCCAGAGCCAACCCCGCGCCGCCCGCCAGCAGCATCAGCGAGACGCTGATCGCACGGTTTCCGGCGGGGACCAGCTCGACGACCAGGACCGTCAGCACGATCGCGAGCGCGCTGTCGATGCAGCGCAACGCGACATGCGCCGCGATGTAGGTGGCGAACGTCGGCGCCAGCCCGATCGCCGCGCCGAGCACGCAGTGCACGACCACCAGCGCCAGCGCGAATCGCCGGCGCCCGCGCCGGTCGGCGACGGCGCCGAGCGCGAGCGCCAGGACCACGCCGATCCGCACGAGCGCCAAACCGGTCCCGAGCGCGTCGTCGCCGACGTGGTAGACCTTTGCCGCATACGGCAGCGTCTCGGTCAGCAGACCGCCGGTGCCGCCGGCATAGCTCGCCACCAGCGACAGCAGGCAGATCGCCGCGACGCCCGCGGTGACCTCCGCCTGCTGGGGCACCGGAGGCGCCCACCAG
Source organism: Solirubrobacteraceae bacterium (assembly GCA_035543355.1). Lineage (GTDB taxonomy): Bacteria > Actinomycetota > Thermoleophilia > Solirubrobacterales > Solirubrobacteraceae > DASZZG01. Next base: position 1,676 of record DASZZG010000099.1, read on the forward strand.
GGCATAGCGGCCGGCAGCGGCGCCCCGGCGTCGGCCGCCACCTCCACCCGCCGTGCGCGCCGCGCCAGCAGGGGCCTCCACAGCCAGCCGAAATACGGAATCTCGACGCTGTAAGAGAGCCGGTGGCGACCATCGGCGCCGCGCTCGAGGCGCAGGTCACCGGCAAGCGGCAGTACGTCCGACGGCAGCGCCGAGCCCGTGCCGGGCGCCGTCACCGCCTCGGCTGCTCGATCCGCCCGTAGTTCATGCCGCCGTAGAAGAACGTCGGCACGACCGGCCACGAGCGCCGCTGCGCGACAAGCTCGCTCGAAGGCAGTACGTTGAGCCAGCGTGGATCGCGCCGATTGACGTCCGCGACCGCCTTCTCCTTGATCATCGAGTCGTACTGGTCGACCGAGTCCTCGAGCGTGTTCGAGTTGAGCAGCACTTCGCGCCCGAAGTAGTCAGCCCAGCGGCGCACGCCGGGGATCTTCGACAGGTGGGGATGCCAGTTGTCGGCCGCCACGCCGTTTTCCGAGGAGAGCCACAGCCCGTCGGGGGTATTGACGCAAAGCGATTGGTTGCCGTCGGTGTGACCTGGGGTGAACAGCAGTGCGCAGCCCACGCCCAGCTCGACGTCGCCGTCGATCAGCGCCAGCGCCTCGGCGCGGACGGCGTCCATCCCTCCAGGCACGTACCAGGCCCACTGGGTCGGATGGATCGAAGCGAAGGTGTCGACCTCGCGGCGCTGGCAGATCAAGCTCGCGCGGGCGAAGAACGGCTCCTCGGCGAAGCTCTGGCCGTCGCGCGGCTCGGTCGTGCCGATCAGCGGCCGCAGGTCCTGCACGTGGAGGTGATCGAAGGCGACGAAGTCGACGTCCTGTGGCGTCAGACCGATCGAGCCCAGCGCCGAGGCGACAGTGTGGTACCGGGTGTAGCCGACTCGCTGCGACAGACGTTCGCCGAAGCGCTCGACGAGTTGCGCGTAGAAGGGAGCCTGCGCAGCCCCCTCCGGCGCCGTGGGCTCCCACGCGAGCGTGCGCAGCCGCCCTTCGAAGTCGTCGAACTGCACGACCACGAGTCGGTTGAGGATCGCCAAGAACGGGCTGACGCCGCGGGCAGCGCCGCCGAACGCGAACACCCGCGGGTATGGGGCGGTGACGAGATCGACCGTGCGCACCGCGCGCACCTCGCCTTGAGCCTTGAAGCGGCGGCGAAACTCCGTCGCCGCCTCGCGCAGCGCGGCCGGCCGGTCGCCGCGCGGCCAGGTGGTCTGCGCTTCGGCGAACTCGGGGGCTGCTCGCAGCCCGAGCTGCTCGGGAGTTTCGGTCGCCGCCATCGTCGCTGAGGCCAGCCTACGCTGTAGCGTGGGGTCGATGCCCAGCCGCGACCTGGCGTGCGTCATTCACTGTCACTCGACGTACTCCGACGGGACCGGGACCGTCGCGCAGATCGCCGCGGCCGCGAGCCGGGCGGGCGTCGACGCCGTGCTGCTGACCGATCACGACACGCTTGCGGCGCGCCGCAGCGGCGAGGAGCGCTGGTACGGCGACGCGCTCGTCTGCGTCGGCGTCGAGGTCTCACCGCCGCAGGAGAACCACTTCCTCGCCTTCGGCCTCGAGCGAGAGATCGACCACTCCGGCCTCAGCCCCGCCGAGATCGTCGCCGCCGTGGGCGCCGGCGGCGGCTTCGGCTTCCTCGCGCATCCGTTCTCGCGTGGTTCGGAGCGCTTCAGCCGGGCGCGCGGAATGCCCTGGCGCGACCTCGACGCCCCCGGGTTCACGGGAATCGAGCTGTGGAGCTTGATCACGGACACCGGCGAGTCGCTGCGCTCGCTCGCCGACGCGGCGCGCTTCATCGCGGCGCCACTGAGCATGGTCGACCGCCCGCCGCAGCGCAACCTCGACGAGTGGGACCGCCTCTGCGGCGGACGGCCGGTGGTCGCGATCGGTGGCGTCGACGCTCACCAGATCGGCTATCGGATCGGCAACCGGGTGCCGCTGCGGCTGATGGCCTATCACCGCTCGTTCGCGCACCTGCGCACGCACGTGATGCTCGAGCGGCCGCCATCAGGCGATGCCGGCAGCGACCGCGACGCGATCTACGCCGCGCTGCGCCAGGGCCGCTGCTACCTGGCGCTCGACTCGGTCGCGCCCGCGCGCGGCTTTGGCTTCACCGCGGTCGGTGGCGATTCGCCATTGCCGATGGGATCCGAAACTGTCTTCGACGACCGGCTCGAACTGCGCGTGAGCGCGCCGCGTCCGGCGCGAATCGGGCTGCTGCGCGACGGCGCCGAGGTCGCTAGCGCGTTTGGCACGAGGCTGGACCACCGTCCGCAGCGCCCCGGCGTCTACCGCGTCGAGGTCACGCTAGCGCTCCACGACCGCCCGCGCGCGTGGATCCTCTCGAACCCGATCTACCTACGCGCCTAGCTCTTAGGCGGCTGGCTTGGCCCACTGCGCCATCGCCGGATCTCCGGCCGGCATCTCCGCGGGCGTCTCGATCCCGGGCGTGTCGCGCAGATACCACTCGGCGTCCAGCGCGGCCTGGCAGCCGCTGCCGGCGGCGGTGACCGCCTGGCGGTAGGTGTGGTCGACGATGTCACCGGCAGCGAAGACGCCCGGCAGGTTGGTGCGCGTCGACTTGCCTTCTGTGACGACGTAGCCGTTTGCGTCGACCTCGACTCCAGCGTCGATGGCGATGGCCGACTGGGGCTCGTGGCCGATTGCGATGAACGCACCGGTCATCGGCAGGTCGAGCTCGTCGCCCGACTCCACGTTGCGCACGCGAGCGTGGCCGAGCGCACCGTCTTCGCCGGGGACGAACTCGTCTACGACGTACGGGGTCAGCCACTCGATGTTCTCCGCCGCGCGGGCTCGCTCGAGCATGATCTTCGACGCCCGGAACTCGTCGCGGCGATTGACGATCGTCACCTTGGACGCGAACTTCGCGAGGAAGATCGCTTCCTCCATCGCCGAGTCGCCGCCGCCGACGATGACCGTCTCGCGGTCGCGGAAGAAGGCGGCGTCGCAGGTCGCGCAGTAGCTCACGCCACGGCCGCCCAGCGCCTCCTCGCCCTCCACGTCCAGCTTGCGGTGCTCGGCGCCCATCGCGAGCACGATCGTCGGCGAGCGATAGGCGTCGTCGCCGACCCAGACTGTGTGGATCCCGCCGGGCTCGGACGCAAGCTCGAGCCGCGTCGCCTGATCGGTGATGAAGCGCGTCCCGAAACGCTCGGCCTGGTCGCGAAGCTGCTGCATCATCTCCGGGCCCATGATGCCCTCGGGATAGCCGGGGTAGTTCTCGACGTCCGTCGTCTGCTGCAGCAGGCCTCCCCACATGAACCCCTCGATCACGAGCGGGCGGAGATTGGCGCGAGCCGTGTAGAGCGCCGCCGTGTAACCGGCGGGGCCACTGCCGATGATGATTACGTTTTCGAGATCTGCCATTTCAGAGCCTTACTTCATTTTGTATAGTATCGAAATCGTCAAACGGTCGCAACGCCGGGCGAGACCGAGGGCTCCCGCCAGCGTCCGACCCTGCGGCGCAGCTGCAGATAGGCGATCGCTCCGGGCAACGTCGGCAGCCAGAAGGCGAATGCGCGGTACACGAGCACGGCCACGACCGCCAGGCCACTGTCGACGCCGAAGGCGATGAAGCATCCGATCAGGCCGCCGTCGACCGCTCCCACGCCTCCCGGCAGTGGCAGCGTGTTGGCCACCATGCCGACGAAGTAACCCATCACCAACACGGCGGTCGGCGGAGCCGGGCCGAAGGCGTGGAATGACGCCCACAGGACGCCGATGTCAAAGCCCCACCACGCGATCGCGCCGAGCAGCCGCGGATCGCCCGAGCGCAGGATTGCGATCGCCGTGCGCACTCCCGAGGCCACCGACGCCGGGACGCCGGCGGCGCGCCGCAGCCAGCGCGCGCGTCGACCCCCGTACCCCGCCCAACCGACCAGCCGGCGCTCGAAGTCGCCCGGCACAAGCGTCATCAGCAACATCGCGACGATCACCCCTCCCGCGAGCATCGCCGGTAGGACGGTCAGCGGGAAGGGCGACGAGCCCTCCAGGATCTTGAAGCGCAACCCCAGCCCGCAGATAACGAGCGCGGCCATGTAGACCGCGTAGAGGATGACCAGGAACGCGACCATCCGGCAGGCGACGATCCGCCGCTCCATGCCGGAGCGTCGCAGCGCCCAGGCCGTGAGCGCGATGCCGCCGGCGCCGGCCGCGGCGAACAGCCGCGTCGCAGCGACCCCCGCCATCGTGATCTCGTACGACACCCGCCAGCCGATCGGCTTGCCACCTCCCCCGGGGCGCACGAAGACGGTTCGGAAGAGCATCACGTAGCCGCCGAACGACAGCAGCTCGAGGCCCGCCGCCAGCAGCAGCCAGCCGGGGGCCCCGTGCCTCACGCGATCCCAGGTTTCGTCGAGGCCCGCGATCTTCGGCAGGACGAAGTACAGGAAGGCGACCGCGGAGACCACGAACAACCCCAACGCCAGCATCGTGCGGCGCGTGAGCACCATCCGTGGCATCTCCTCGTCCGCGTCGTCCTCCGCGTCGGCGCGGGGATTGTCTTCACGGACCGGCGCCGTGGAGTCCAGCCTCAAGGGGGTTTGCGGCTCGTCGGCCATCTACGCGCGTGCCCGGGCTTGCACCGCTGCAATCGCACGCGACAGGCGGCCGAGCAGGGGCGCCGAGCGAGGCGCGGCAAGTCGCACCGACTCGGTGAGCGCGAGGCCCGCGAGCAGGTCGATCACATAGTGCTCGCCGAGATAGACCAGCGCGAAGCCGAGCGTCGCCGCGTACGACCAGCCGACGGCTCCCTCGATCGGACTCTGCTCGGACAGCAGGTGGGCGGCCATGACGGATGTGGCGAAATGCAGCGAGGGCATCGCGGCAAGCGGATTTCCGCCTAACAAACTGTAGAGGGGCTGCCAGCCGTCCCGCCAGAAGTCCTCGCCGTACTCGTACATCATCCGGCGCAACGCGGTCGGATTGTCAGCATCGGCGAGGCGGCCCTGGGTGGCCGCGTACCACGGCGGCGCCGTCGGTAGCACCCAGTAGCCGATCACGCCGAGATCGAACACGGCATACATCAGCGCGGCAGCCCGCGGAAGCCGCTCGCGGTGGCGCATGAGGATCCACACGAGCGCCCCGTGCGGCACGAGGAACCACATCCAGTGGGCCCAGATCAACACCTTGTCGACCGTGCGGAAGCGGCCCCGCTGGGCAAGCAGCGACTGGAGGCGCTGGGTCGGCAGGCGCCCGAGACCGATTACGCGATCGATCGCCAGCGGGTAGTCGATGTGCACGCGGCGCGCCAGCGCTTCCGCCTGGTCGTTGGGCATCTTGTAGGCGGCGACGTAGGCCCACATCTGGAGGCAGCAGGTGGCCACATCCCGCGTGCGCGAACGGGGTACCGCGATACAGATCCCGATCGGAGCGCCGCCGGCGAGCGCCACAACCGCGGCGGGGCGCAGGTTCAGGCGCCGGCGCAGCAGCGGCGCGGCGAGCCCGACCGCGACCGCGCCCCAGGCGGCCGCACGGATGGCACGTGAAGCAGGCGGCCGCAAGGCGCGCGCAGTCTACCCACGCGCCGCGTCCACGAGCGCGGCGATCACGGGGCTTGAGGGATCGGCCTCGGGATGCCACTGCACCCCGAGGGCAAACCGCCGCCCCGGCGCTTCGATCGCCTCGGGCAGGTCGTCGAGCGTCGCCCAACCGGCGATCACGAGCCCGTCGCCGAGCCGTTCGATGCCCTGGTGATGGTGCGACTTGGTGACGTGCGCGTACTCCCCGGCTGCGCGGGCCGCGAGCGAGCCGGGCGCGAGCCGCACGTCGTGGTCGGAGTTCTCGAAGCTGCCGAGCGACCGCCTGTGCTCGCCGTGGCCGACATCGTCCGGCAGGTGCTGGATCAGCGTTCCGCCGCAGGCCACGTTGAGCAGCTGCATGCCGCGGCAAATGCCGAGCAGTGGGAGGTCTTGCGCGAGCGCCGCCCGCGCGAGCGCGATCTCGAAGGCGTCGCGCTCGGGAACGCTCGGCTCTGTCTCGGGATGGCGCACGGCCCCGTAGAGCGCGGGGTCGATGTCAACGCCGCCGGTGAGCATCAGCGCGTCGATCAACTCGAGCAGCTCGCCGGGCCGCTGCAACACCACCACGTCGGGCGCGAGCACGATCACCCGACCGCCGGCGCGCTGGATCGCCTCGGCGTAGGTGCGCATCAGCAATATCGCCGGTTCGTCCCATGACCCCCAGCGCGCGCGCTCGAATGCGGGGCACACGCCGATCACGGGACGCTTCGGATCGCTCATCGCCATAGGATGCCCGTATGAGCGATTCACCGACATCCGCCACATCCAAGCTCGCCAAGCAGGAGCTCGAGACGGTCAACCTGTCGATCGTCGACGGCACGGCGACGATCGAGCTGAACCGGCCCGAGACGATGAACGCGTGGAACAAGCAGTTCGGCGTCGACCTGCTCGCCGCGGTCACGGCGGCCGCAGAGGACGACGCCGCACGCGCCGTGGTGATCACCGGCGCGGGGCGCGGCTTCTCGTCGGGCGCGGACCTCAAGGCGGGCTTCGACCCCACCCCGGAGGGCCATCCCGACGTTCTGACCACATTGCGCGAGCGCTACCACCCGATCATCACCCTGATCAGGCGGATGCCCAAGCCAGTCGTCGCGGCGGTCAACGGGCCCGCCGTCGGCATCGGCTGTTCGCTTGCGCTGTGCTCGGACCTGATCGTGGCCAAGGAGTCGGCGTATTTCCTGCTCGCGTTCGTCAACATCGGCCTCGTGCCCGACGGCGGCTCGTCGCTGTTCCTGCCGGAGCGGATAGGCCACACGCGCGCGGCGCAGATGGCGATGCTCGGCGAGCGGATCCCGGCGCGCCAGGCGTTCGAGTGGGGCCTGATCAACGAGGTGATCGCCGACGACGAGTTCGAGCCGGCGGTGGCGGCGCTCGCCGCAAAGCTGGCCGGCGGGCCGACCCGCTCCTATGCGGGGATCAAGCGCCAGCTCAATGCCTGGATGTACGCGCGAATGGACGAGCAGCTCGAGCTCGAAGCCGCGATCCAGCAGGAGCAGGCCGCGTCGGGCGACTTCGCCGAGGGGGTGGCAGCTTTCCTCGAGAAGCGCCCGGCACGGTTCGCCGGCGACTGACCCTCCCCGGCCGCGGCGCCTGCGGTTAGACTCTCGCCCGCCTTGGGACCGCGCCGTCGCACCTTCCTGCTTGCGCTGCTCGCCTGCGCGATCTCCCTGTTGGCCCTGGCAGGCGTCGCCTCGGCGAACGCCCTGGCCCCTGAGACCGGCGGGTCGCCGAACGCCGACCGCACGCACACGATCTACGTCGTGCTGCTCGTCATCTCGGCGGTCGTCTTCTTCGGTGTCGAGGGGCTGTTGCTCTACACGGTGGTGCGCTTCCGCGCGCGCAAGGGCGCGGTCGCAGCCCAGATCCGCGGCAACACCCGGCTGGAGATCGGCTGGACGGTCGCCACCGCCGTCGTCCTGCTCGGCATCGTGATCTTCACGCTGGTCGAGCTGCGCGCGATCAAGAACCCCGACCGCAGCGGCGCCAACGGCTTCGCGTCGAGCTCGGACGCGAACCTCTACGCATCGCTCGGCCAACCCGCGCCGCCTGGCAAGGGACTGAAGATCACGGCCACCGGCAGACAGTTCGTCTGGCGCTACGACTACCCGAACGGCGCCGCGGCCTACTACGAACTCGTCGTGCCGACCGATACGACGATCCGGCTCGACATCGAGTCCAGCGATGTCGTGCACTCGTGGTGGATCCCGAAGCTCGGCGGCCAGTTCGACGCGGTCCCCGGCCAGGCCAACCACACATGGTTCAAGGTCCCAGGCAAGCTGGCCGGACACACCTTCAGCGGGGCATGCGCGGAGCTGTGCGGCCGCGGACACGCCAATATGCTCGCCAGCGTGCGAGCCGTCACACCGCCCCAATTCGGAGCATGGGTGGCGGCTCAGAAGACGCAGCTGAACGAGGCCAACAAAGCTGCCGCGGCCGCGGCGGCGACCCAGGACCCGCTCGCGGGGAAACACTAGAGCCAAATGGCAGCCACGATCGAGCCCCCTCCTCGCTCCGCCGTCACGGCGCCACGACGTGCGCCGGTGCCCGAGATCGCGGCGCGACGCGTTCCGCGACGCCGCCTCGGCTGGATCGAGTGGCTGACCACGGTCGACCACAAGAAGATCGGGATCCTCTACATGGTCACCGCCTTCGCCTTCTTCCTGATCGGAGGAGTCGAGGCGCTGCTGATCCGCATCCAGCTCGGCGGACCGCATAGCACCTTCCTCTCGCCGGCAAAGTACAACCAGCTCTTCACGATGCACGGCACGACGATGATCTTCCTCTTCGTCGTGCCGATGATGGCGGGCTTCGGCAACTACTTCGTGCCGCTGATGATCGGCGCGCGGGACATGGCCTTCCCGCGCCTCAACGCTGTGTCGTACTGGCTTTTCCTCTTCGGCGGCATCGTCTTTTACATGTCGGTCTTCTTCTCGCCGCCGGAGGCCGGCTGGACCAGTTATGCGCCGCTGTCGGGCGACGCGTACCTGCCCAACAGCGGCATCGACGCGTGGATCTACCTGATCCACCTGACAGGCATCTCATCGCTGCTGGGGGCGATCAACTTCTACGTCACGATCGCAAACATGCGCGCGCCAGGGATGGGCTGGGGGCGCTTGCCGCTGTTCTGCTGGGCGATCCTGACGTTTTCGGTCCTGCTGATCCTGGCGCTGCCGACAATCGCCGCCGCGGTGACGATGCTGTTGACCGACCGCCACTTCGGCACGCACTTCTTCGACGCCCGCCAGGGGGGGTCGCCGCTGCTCTGGCAACACCTCTTCTGGTTCTTCGGCCACCCCGAGGTCTACATCATGATCCTGCCCGGCTTCGGGATCATCTCCGAGGTCCTGCCGGTGTTCTCACGCAAGCCGATCTTCGGTTACAAGGCGATCGCGGCGGCGACGGTCGGGATCGCCTTCCTCTCGCTGCTGGTGTGGGCTCACCACATGTTCGCGACCCCGCTCGGGACCGCCGTGCTCGCCTTCTTCATGCTCTCGTCGATGCTGATCGCCGTGCCGACGGGCATCAAGGTGTTCAACTGGATCGCGACGCTTTGGCGTGGCACGCTCGAGTTTCGAACGCCGCTCTACTTCGCCGTCGGCTTCATCGCGTTCTTCACCGTCGGCGGCATCTCCGGTGTGATCCTCGCCATCTACCCGGTCGACTGGCAGCTCACCGACACGTACTTCGTCGTCGCGCACTTCCACTATGTCCTGGTGGCGGGCGCGGTCAACGCGATCTTTGCCGGGATCTATTATTGGTTCCCGAAGATGACGGGGCGGATGCTCTCGGAGTCGCTCGGCAAGCTGTCCTTCTGGTTGACGTTCATCGGCTTCAACGTGACGTTCCTGGTGCAGCACTCGCTGGGCCTGTCGGGCATGCCACGGCGGATCTACGAGTACGCGGACCGCACGGACTGGAACGTCTACAACCTGATCTCGACGATCGGCTCGTTCATCCTTGCGGTCGGCGTGCTCGTCACCGTGTTCAACGTCGTGCGCTCGCTCAAGCGCGGCGTGAACGCCGGTCCGGACCCGTGGAAGGGCAACACGCTGGAGTGGCTCGTTCCCTCGCCGCCGCCCGAGAACAACTTCGACGTGATCCCGCGTGTGCGCTCGGTCGAGCCGATGAAGGACATCCGTCGCGCGGTGGCGCGTGCGACCGAGGCCCAGGCCTAATGGAGGCTTCGCAAGTCACCCCCGCGCGACCGGCGTTCGCCATACGCGGCGCGCGCCAGCTGGTGATGGACTACATCTCGCTGACCAAGCCGAAGGTCCAGTCGCTGCTGCTGCTGACAACGGTCGCGACGATGTACGTGGCGGGGCGGCCGTCGCTGCTGCTGGTGGCCGCGACGTGCTTCGGCGGCTACCTGTCGGCAGGCGGCGCGGGCGCCATCAACCACTATTTCGACCGCGACATCGACGCGCGCATGGCTCGCACAGCCAGCCGACCCATCCCGGCGGGGCGCATCTCGCCGCGCGCCGGGCTGGCGTTCGGCATCGCGCTGGCGGTCGCGTCGTTCGTCGAGTTGTCGGTCGCGGTCAACGTCCTTTGCGCGACGCTTGCGCTCGCCGGATTCGCGGGCTACGTGGGCGTGTACACGATCTGGCTGAAGCGCTCGACACCTCAGAACATCGTCATCGGCGGCGCTGCCGGGGCGATCCCGCCACTGGTCGGCTGGAGCGCGGTGACAGGAACGCTCGACCCGACGGCGCTGTATCTGTTCGCGATCGTCTTCTACTGGACCCCGCCGCACTTCTGGGCGCTGGCGCTGCTGATGAAGGACGAGTACGCCAAGGTCGGCGTACCGATGCTGCCGGTCGTGCGCGGCGAAGACGAGACGCGCCGCCAGATCCTCCTCTACACGGGCCTGCTCGCCGTCGTGACGCTGCTGCCGGTGGTCGGCGGCCTGTTCGGAGCGATCTACGCAGCGCTCGCGGTCCTGCTCGACGCCGCCTTCTCCACGCTCGCGATCGTGCTCGCCCGGCGCGCCGACCGCCGCTCGGCGCTGCGGCTCTACCTGTTCTCGCTGCTCTATCTCGCGCTGCTGTTCGGCGCGATGGTCGCGGACGCTCGGCTGTAGGCGTTAGGATCGCACCGTGGATCGGCGCCTTGCTCGCAAGAACCTCCGCACCGGGATGCTCGCCGCCGGCGTGACCCTGTTCATGTTCGCGATGTCTTTCGTCGCCGCCTTCGTCTACACGCACGCGTGAGCGCCGACGCCGAGCACGACGTCGCTCCCGCCGGTGAGGTGATCCACCTCCCCGACCCCAGCCTGTTGCCGATCGCCACAGCGGTCGGCGTGACGCTGACGCTCGTCGGCTTGACCCTGGGCACGCCGGTTCTGATCACCGGCCTGATCATCCTGGTGGTCTCGGTGGTGCGCTGGATTCGCAGCACGCGCAGCGACATCGACGAGCTTCCGCTCGAGCACTGAACAGTCGCCTCCAGGCGTGCGGACGCCAATCGCGGTAGGACTAGCGCAAGTCGTGTCATCCGTGGAAGCAGCGATGCCGTATTCCCCAACGTGACCCAGCGCTCGACCACAATCTCGTCGCGTTCCACGCTGCTCGAGCAGGCTCGGCGAATCGTCGAGACCGACTACGCGTCGGACCTCTCGCTGGACGACGTTGCCCGCAGGTTGGCCTCGTCGCGCCGGCAGCTGCAACGCGCATTCGCCGAGATCGGCGGCACGACGTTCCGCGAGCACCTCGCGGCGGTGCGGATGCGCGAGGCGTCGCGGATGCTGGCCGCCGGGGCCATGACGGTGCGCGAGGTCGCGCGTAGCGTCGGCTATCGCCAGCCGGCCCAGTTCGCGAAGGCCTTCCGCCGGCACACGGGCCGCTCGCCCTCGATGTATCGCCGCCACAGCTCTTCGCGGGACGAAGAGCGCATGGCCGCCTAGCCACCTAAGGGCGTCGCCCTCGATCGAGCACGTGCCTTAGGATGCCGCCCCGATGCCTGGGGAGAGCCTTCAGGGTGCGTAGGAACGTCGTCCAGCTGATCGTCATCGGCGTGGTCGCGTCGGCGATCGGGATCGCCGTCGCCTTCTCGATCGACTGGTTCCCGAAGCAGGCCTCGACCCAGGCCAAGGACATCGACGGGCTCTTTCACGTCCTGCTGGTGGCCTCGGTCCCCGTCTTCGTGCTGGTGGAGTGCGTGGTCCTGTTCTCGGTCTGGAAGTTCCGCATGCGACCGGGCGACGAGCTGCGCGACGGACCGCCGATCCACGGCGATACGCGGCTCGAGATCGTCTGGACGACGATCCCGGCGGTGCTCCTGCTGGGTCTCTGCGTCTACACCGCGGTCATCCTGAACAAGATCGAGCGGGCGCCCAAGCACGGCACGCCGGTCCTCAACGTCAACGTGGTCGGACAGCAGTTCACCTGGGCCTTTCAGTACCCCGGCGAGGGACAGCAAAAGGTCGCCTCGGCCCAGCTCTATCTGCCGACGAACACCGACGTGCGATTCCACATCAGCTCGCTCGACGTGATCCACGCCTTCTGGGTGCCTGAGTTCCGCATGCAGATCGACGCCGTGCCCGGGAACCCCACCAGCTACCGCATCAAGACCCGCGGTCCGGGCACCTACGCGGTCGTCTGCGCCGAGCTCTGCGGCCTGGGCCACGCAGCGATGCGCAACACGGTCCATGTGCTGCCCAAGCCCCGCTTCGCCGCGTGGCTGGCGGCGAAGCGCGGCCCGGCGGCTGCGGGCAACGGCGGCGCCCGCCGGTCCGCGGCGAACGGGGGCACGACGAACGCGCTGGCTGCCGGAAAGACCGTCTTTGAGGGCTCCGCGGGCTGCGGCGGCTGTCACACGCTGGCGGCCGCCGGCACCAAGGGGACAGTCGGCCCCAGCCTCGACAGCGTGCTCAAGGGCTCGAAGCGCAGTACGACGTTCATCCGCGAATCGATAGTCAAGCCGAACGCCTACATCGAGCCCGGCTATCCCGCTAACGTGATGCCGCAGAACTTCGGCCAGACGTTGTCGACCAAAGAGGTGGACGCGCTGGTTCAATACCTCCAGAAGGTGGCCAAGTGAAGGACACGCGCTGATGGCGGCCAGGCTCCGTAGCGCGGGCTGGTACCGCGCCCTTTGGATGTCGTTCCTGGGCCTGGGCTTCTCGTACGCGCTGACGATCGCGATCCGCGCGGCGTACGGGCACCACCGCTACCACCACGTGCTCGACGGTAACTCAGTAACGCTGGCCGCGCTGCTCGCGGTGCCGCTGTTCTTCCTCGTCGGCCTCGGTGGGTTCGACTATTGGTTCTACTGGGCGGCCGGCAAGCCGACGCGCCCCGAGGACCACTCGAGCCACGGCGCCTACTCCTGGAAGGACTACTTCCGCATCAACACCGATCACAAGGTGATCGGCATCCAGTACACGGTCACGTCGGTCTTCTTCCTGCTCGTCGGCGGAGCGCTGGCGATGCTGATGCGGGCGGAGCTGGCGCAACCGGGCGCCCAGTTCGTCAATGCGAACACCTTCAACGGCCTCTTC
>DASZZG010000100.1:0-13877 GCA_035543355.1 Solirubrobacteraceae bacterium
CGCCGATCATGCTCGGCGAGTTCGGCGAACGGCTCAAGCAGGGGATGGTCGACGCCACCGCGCTGGGGCGCTCGGGCACGCCGGACGAGGTGGCGGCCGCGATCGCCTTCCTTGCGTCCGACGACGCCTCCTACGTCACGGGGCAGACACTCGGCGTCTCCGGCGGCCTGTCGATGTGGTGAGCGGGCTGGGGAAGAACCTCCTCGCTCCCGTTGCCGGCGCCATGGCCTGCCTATTCGCGGTGGCGGCCTCGAGCGCCCTCGCCGTGAGTCACCGCCCGGCCGGCCCGCGCTACAGCGGTCACACGAACCAGGTCTCGCGCGATGTGTCGATTCGCGTCAGCCGGCGCCGCACCGCCGTCGTCCGGTTCCAGATCGGCTGGGACGCGAGCTGCGCTCATGCGACGCCGTTCGGCGCGAGCACTGACGTGGTGCGCAGCCTGCACATCCGTCGCAGCGGCGCGTTCAAGAGCCACGGCCACTACTCGATCGCGCTACCCGACGGGTCCAGCGCGAACGTGACAGCGTCGCTGAGTGGCAGGTTCGTGTCCAGCGACGCCGCGCGCGGGGTCTTCTCAGCCGTGGTCGTGACCGTCGACAGAGGCAATCACCTGCTCGACCAGTGCCAGACCGGAGCGATCAGATGGATCGCCCTTCAGGAATGACGCTTCCGCAACACGTCAGCGTGCGCGAGGTGGGGCCGCGTGACGGCTTTCAAAACGAGCCCGAGGTGATCGCGACGGCGGACAAGGTGCGCCTGATCGACCTGCTCGGCCGTAGCGGCCTGCGCCGCATCGAGCTGACCAGCTTCGTGCGCGCCGATGTGATCCCGCAGCTCGCCGATGCGGCGGAGGTGCTCGACGCCGTCTCGCTCCCGGACGGCGTGTCGATCAGCGTCCTGATCCCCAACGAACGGGGGCTGGAGGATGCGCTCGCGCAGCGCGGCCGCTTCGACCAGGTAACCGTCTTCCTGTCCGCGAGCGAGTCACACAACCGCCGCAACGTCAATCGCTCGATCGAGCAGTCGTTGGCCGGGCTGGAGCGGGTGCTCGGCCGTGCGGCTGAGGAGTCGCTGCGTTGCGAGGGTGTGATCTCGGTCGCGTTCGGCTGTCCCTACGAGGGTGAGGTGCCGCCCGAGCGCGTGTTCGAGATCGGCCGGCGACTGGTCGACGCGGGCGCGCAGGAGGTTGCGTTCGGCGACACCACGGGGATGGCAAACCCGCTTCAGGTGCGAGAGTTCTTCGCGGCCGCGCGCGCAGCGCTGGCTGACGTCGAGCTGACGGCGCATTTTCACAACACGCGCGGGCAGGGGCTCGCCAACGTCCTCGCGGCGCTCGAGAGCGGTGTCAGCTCGTTCGAGTCGAGCTTCGGCGAGCTCGGCGGCTGCCCGGTCCCGCGCGGCGCGACCGGCAACATCGCCACGGAGGACCTCGTCTCCATGCTGCACGAGATGGGGATCGAGACGGGCATCTCGCTCGACGCCCTGCTCGAGGCCGCCCGCGCTGCGCAGGAAGCGCTCGGCCGCCCGCTGGGATCGCACCTGCTGACCGCGGGCCCGGTCGACTGGCGGCGCTGACTCAGCCCTAGGTCTGCGAAAACGCCGGCGGTCGTCGCTCGGCCAGCGCCCGCGCGCCCTCGGCGAAGTCGTCGCTCTGCGCGCACAGCTGCTGGGCCGCGACCTCCTGCTCGAGCGTCGCCGCCAGCGCCGGCTTTGCCGCGGAGTCGATCACGCGCTTGGCGAGGCCGACGGCGATCGGAGCGCAAGCCAGCAGCTCGCCGACCAGCTCGTCCGTCGCATCGTCCAGCTCGGCCGCCGGCACGCAGCGATTTGCGAGGCCTATCCGTTCCGCTTCGGTACCGGAGATCAGCTTGCCCGTCATGATCAGCTCCTTCGCCCGGCCCACGCCGACGATCGCCGGCAGGCGAGAGCAGCCGCCGACGTCGGGCAGCAGCCCGACGCGCGTCTCGGGCAGGCCGACCACCGCGTCGTCGGCGATCACGCGCATGTCGCAGGCCAGCGCCAGCTCCATCGCCCCGCCGATGCAGCCGCCGTGGATCTGAGCGATCGTCGGCTTGGTCATCTCCTCGGCAAGATTCCAGGCGTCGAGGCACTCGCGGCGGAAGCTCCGCAGGTGTTCCGGCGTCGAGGCAAGGCCCTGTAGATCGGCGAAGTCCATGCCGGCGGAGAACATCGGACCGTCGCCGCGGATCACGACGCAGCGCACGTCGGGATCGTTTGCCACGGCCTTCAGCGCGACGCCCAGCTCGAGCACCAGCTCGCCGTTCATCGCGTTTCGCTTCTCGACGCGGTCGAGGATCACATGGCGCACGGCGCCGCGATCCTCGGTTCTAACGTTGGCCATCGTCGCTCCTGGTCTCGTCGGTCGGGATGCGAGGCTATCGCGCCCCGACATCTTCGTCTCCAGCACCGTAGACTGCCGCGCATGAGCGTGCCACAGCAGGGTTCGGCGGCCCCACCAGCAGGCGGAGCGGCCAACTGGTATCCGGACCCATACGGCCAGGGACGGCTGCGCTACTTCGATGGCACCCAGTGGACCGAGCACGTGAACAACGACGGTGGCGATGCGCCGCCGCAGCAGGCGGCCACCGGCGTGATGATCATCTCGACGATGAACGACCTCCCGGGTTACGAGGTCGTCGAGGTCTACGGCGAGGTCTTCGGCCTGATCGTGCGCGCTCGCAACGCGTTCTCGAACATCGGCGCGAGCTTCCGCACGGTCTTCGGCGGTGAGGCCAAGGGCTACACCAAGCTGATCCACGACAGCCGGCTTGAGGCGGTCGAACGGCTGAAGGCTTCCGCTGCCGAGCGCGGCGCCAATGCGGTGATCGCGATGCGCTTCGACTGCAACGAGATCGCCGACATCATGAGCGAGGTCGCGGCCTACGGCACCGCGGTCAAAGTTCGCAAGCTCTGAGTCTTAGGGCCCGTAACTCAACAAACCCTTCGCATCGCCTGATGCCGTCGCGCCGGGCGTTCCCCGGCACCGCGATCAACGTCGTTCGCTGACAAGCGCCATGATGGAGGGACCGTGACCGGCTCCCCGGACGCGCCCCAACCTGACGACGAGGTCGCCGACGCCCTGCGAGCGCTGGGGATCGGCGAGGACGCGATCGCCCGCGCGGTCGAGCGCGGAGATCCCCAGGCGGCGATCTTCGAGGCCGTGCTGCTGCCCGGGATCTCGGAGCGCACGGTGAGCGCGGCTGAGATCGAGCAGCGCGGCGGGGTCTCGGTCGCGCAGACGCAGGCGATGATGGAGGCGTTCGGAGTTCCCGTGCACTTGCCTGACGAGCCTGCGTTCACGCCGCAAGAGGCGCGCGTGTTCATCGAGCTCAAACAGCTCGAGGATGTCTGGCCGCCCGACGTCGCGCTTCAGATCTCGCGCGTCTATGGGCGCCAGCTCGGGCGCATCGCCCAGGCGGCGATCCAGCTCTTCCGCGCCTACGTCGAGCCGCGCCTGCTCGCTGCCGGCGACGGGCAGGCGGCGGCGCTTGACGCCGTGCAGCAGGCGTTCGCCCGTCTGCTCCCGCTCTCCGACCCGCTGCTCGTTGGCGTGCACCGGCGCTGGGTGGAGCACGAGCTGGCCCAGATCGCAGTCAGCGACGCCGAGGTCGGCGTCGGTGGTGAGGCGCTTCCGGGCGCCGTCAACGTCGCCCTTCTCTTCTGCGACCTGAAGGACTTCACGGCGCTCGCCCAAACCGAGGGGGACGCGGCGGCGGTGGCCGCGATCGATCGATTTGCCGCGACCGTGACGCGCGAGCGCGGGGGCGAGTTCCACTTCATGAAGATGCTGGGCGACGGCGCGATGCTTGCCTACCGCGATGTCGTTCCCGCCGTCGCGGCTGGAGCGCGGATCATCGACGCCATGCGTCCGCAGCACTCGCGTGGCGTCCACGCGAGCGTCCACCACGGGATCGCGATCGCGCGCGAGGGCGACTACTTCGGCGGCGCCGTCAACCTCGCCGCTCGCCTGCTGGATGTCGCCGGCCGCGACGAGCTGCTCGCCAGCCGGCATGCCGCCGAGCGCTGCTCGGACGCCTTCGCCTGGGAGCCGGCCGGGGTCCACGAGCTGCGCGGCGTCACCGAGCCCGTGGAGGCCTTCCGCCTGACGGCGTCGTAGTGGGCCGCCCTAACGCCGCCCGAGCATCTCGTCGAGCGTGACGGTCTGAATGTGGCGGCCCTTGAGCAGCCCGAGGATCCGAGGTAGGACGCGCCCCGTATTCGGGTAGTTGCCGTGCATCAGCACGATCGCGCCGGGCTTTGCCTGCTGATGGATCGCGTTGAGGATGTAGCGCTCGCTGCGCGGGCTCGAGTCCGCGACGGTCGCCGACCAGAGCACGACCTGGGTGTAGCCGAGCCGGCCGGCGACGCGCAGGGTGTCTGAGTTGTAGGAGCCGAACGGCGGGCGGAAGAACGGCCGCGCCGTGACTCCGAAGGTGCGCTCGATCCACTGCTCGTTTCGGCGCATGTCCGACTCGAACGCCGACGCCGACTCGGTGCGCGGGTCGTGATGAGTGAAGGTGTGGTTTCCGACCGTCAGCTGGCCGTTGGCGATCAGCTTGCGAATCGCCTTCGCCTGCGGCTTCCAGGCGGTCGAGTACGTGCCGTTGGGAAAGATTGTCGCGTGCGCGCCGCTGCTGCGAAGCACGGCGATCGTGCGCGCCACGCAGGCCGCGCAGAAGCCGTCGTCGAAGGTCAGCGCCACCTGCTTGCGTGGTCGCCCGTGCATCACGATCTTCGCCGTCCCGGGATGTGCCTTGGCGATCCTGGCGGTCGTGCGCGCCCGGTGCCTGCGGTGCCTGTGATGCGAGCGGGCGCGCTGATCGTTGCGATGGTCGGTGCGCTCGTGCCGGGTTGTCCCGCTCGGCCACACGGCGAACGCCAGGGCGGCGGCGGCCGCGAGCACGAGCGCACCGGCGACCCGGCGACGCAGCGCCTGGCGCTGGCGTTGCCGGGCGCGCCGGTCGCGTCGAGCGGGTTCTAGCAGCGGATCCATCGGGTGGTCATCGTCTCAGGATGAATCAATCATCCGACGCGTGGCGGTAGTCTGCACCGCGGTCAAGGGTCCCGAACGCGGAGGCGGTTTTGGCGGATATCAGCATGGTGGGCGTGGTCGGTTGCGGATTGATGGGCCATGGCATCGCCCAGGTGGCGGCGCAGGCCGGCTGCGACGTCGTGGTGCGCGAGAGCGACCCCAAGGCGCTCGAGAAGGGACTCGCCAAGGTCGAGAAGCAGCTCGCCCGGGCGGTCGAGAAGGGCCGGGCCGAGCAATCCGAGGCCGACGCGGTGCGAGCACGCATCCAGGGGACGCTCGACTATTCCGACCTCGCCGCGTCCGACCTGGTGATCGAGGCGATCACCGAGGACCTACAGCTCAAGCTCGAGATGTGGGGCGAGGTCGATGCGATCGTCAAGGCCGACGCCGTCTTCGCCACCAACACGTCTTCGCTGCCGGTGATCGACCAGGCGGCGGCCACCTCGCGGCCGCAGAGCTTCGTCGGACTGCACTTCTTCAACCCGCCGCAGGTGATGAAGCTGATCGAGGTCGTGCGCTGCGTGACGACGTCGGACGAGGCATTCGAGACCGCGATGGCCTTCGGCCGGCGCCTCGACAAGCTGACCGTGCCGACGAAGGACAAGGCGGGCTTCATTGTCAATCGGCTGCTCGTCCCGTACATGCTCGACGCGATCCGCGCCTACGAGGAGGGGGTCGGGGCGATCGACGAGATCGACGAGGCGATGAAGGCGGGGGCGGCGCATCCGATGGGACCGCTGACGCTGGCGGACTTCGTCGGCCTCGACACGCTGGGCGCGATCTGCGAGGTGATGTTCGAGGAGTTTCGCGAGCGCCGCTTTGCAAAGCCGCCGACGCTGCGCAAGATGCTCGCGGCAGGTTGGTACGGACGCAAGTCGGGGATGGGCTTCTACGACTATTCGGGCGACCGGCCGGTGGCGAACGCGAGCATCTGAGGTGATGACTCCGCCAGCTGAAGCAGGCGGCTTCTCAGGCGACGGCATGGACTTCTGCTCCTACCGTTGGCGCCTGAAGGCTCCATCCGAGCCCTCTTGCCAGGATGTTGCGCGCGGCGTTGACGTCACGGTCGGCCCGGTAGCCGCACGCGCAGTGGTGCACGCGCACGCCGAGCGTCTTCGTGACAATCGCTCCGCAGGCGCTGCACGCCTGGCTGGTGTTCTTCGGGTCGACCAGGACGAGCCGGCGGGCAGCATCCTCCGCTTTCTCCGCCAGCAGGGCCACGAAGCTCGCCCAGCCCTGATCGTTGCAGTCGCGAGCGAGCATGCCCTTGGCGAGCCCGCGGTAGTTCAACTGTTCGACGCAGATCGTGTCGTAGCGCTCCACGAGCGTCCGCGCCCTCTTGTGCGCGTGATCACGGCGAACGTTGGCTTCGTGCTCGCGTTGGCGGGCAAGCAGGCCGACGGCTTTGCGCCGACGGTTGGAGCCGCGCTTGCGGCGGGCGACTTTGCGCTGCGCGCGCCGGACGGCAGCGGCCGCGGTACGGTTGGCGCGCGGCCCGGCGATCAGCTCTCCGTCGCTCGTTGCCGCAAACGTCTGAACACCCATGTCGAGGCCGACTGCGCGGCCGGTCGCCGGCAGCGGCCGGGGCGCCACAGCGTCCAGCGCGATCGACACGTACCAGCGACCGTTGCGCCGGCTGACCCTGGCCTCGCAGAGCTTCGCCTCGGCCGGGATCGCCCGGTGCAGCTTCACCTTGACGTGGCCGACACCCTGGACGCGCAAACGAGCCTGGTCGGTCAGCTCGATCCCGCCGGCATGCCCGGCGAAGGAGAACTCCAACGTGTCGAACCGCCGGCGGCTGCGAAAACGCGGGTAACCGGGCTTCTCGCCCGCCTTCACACGCCGGAAGAACGCCTGGAACGCCCGATCGAGGCGCCGCAAAACGGCCTGCTGGGACCAGAAGTTCGCAGAGGAATCGATCAGTCCGGCGGCGCGCAGCTCGCGCAGCTGGGCCGACTGATCGTGATAGCCGACATACAATCCGTGCTCACGCCACGCGCGTCGGCGCTGATCGAGCGCCGCGTTATACAGATCACACGCCTCGACGATCTGTGCCTCGAGCGCTTCGGTCTGTCGGCCGGTGGGGTAGATGCGGTAGCGGTAGCTCCGGCGCACGAACATATGTTCTTGGCGCGCGCGGACAGAACGGGAACGACGCCACAACTCCGATTCCCCCGCCGACTCAGGTTGGCGGTCCCCTCGGAGACGGCCTGATGGGTGCGCTCGCGCGAGCGCTGCGGCCGCATCCGGACCGCGGTGACCTGATCGCCGCAGGGGTCGTCGCGCTGACCGTCGGGGTGGCGATGACCGAGCTGCGCTTCGACCACGTGTGGGCGCGCGGGCCCCGTCTCCTGATAGCGCTGATCGGCTGCGCGCTGGTGCTCTCGATGGGGATGCTGGCTCGGCTCGAGCACGAGAGCCCGCGCGCCTACCACTCGGCGCTGCTCGTGGCCGGGCTGACCCTGCTCGCGATCGTCCTGCTCCGCTTCGCCCAGGTGCTCGGCGTCCGCGGACCCCTGCACGTGGCCGGGACGCGCACCTGGATGGCGGCGCTGCTCGCGCTCGTGGCCCTGTACGCGGCGCGACGGTCGAACTCGGCGATCTGCACTCTGATCGCGGCGGTCGCCGCGGGCGTCGCCGCGCTCGCGTTCGTCTCGTGGGCGTTCAAGCCCCATGGCCTGGCGACGCTCCGCTGGATACTTCTGGTCCTGCTGGTCGCGTACGGAGTGGGCGCGCTCCGGCTGCGTGAGCGCTCGCGCCGCCACTCGGTGGCGCTCGTCAACGCGGCCGGATTAGCGACGATCACGCTCGCCCTGACGTTCCTGGTGGCCCCGTTCGTTGTGCCATCGCTGCTGCTGAGCGGCGATGGTGCGGTGACGGCCGCCCCCGGCTGGGGCTGGAAGCTGGTGATCGCGGCGGCCGCCTTTGGCCTGGTCGCATACGGCGCCGTGGACGGGGAGCCGGGTCCCGCATATCTGGGTTTTCTCGCGCTCGCGCTGTTCACGCTCACGGTCGCCCGTCCCGGGCCAAGCGGCGCGTCGTTGATCGGCTGGCCGATCCTGCTGTTGCTCGCCGGCGCGACGGCAATCGGCTTCGGACTGCGCACCCTGAGGCCGCTGCCGCCCGAGCCCGGGGACGACCGGACCACGCAGCCGCTGCAGATGCCGCCGCGTGACTAGCTCGCCCGTAGACTGCGCCGCCCTATGGGTGAGCTAGAGCAGGCGCGCGCGCGCGCCCAGGCGGGAGGGCCGGAACGCCACCACGACAAGGCGCGCGAACAGGGCAAGCTGCCGGTCCGCGAGCGCGTCGCCAGGCTGCTCGACGACGACTCCTTCGCCGAGGACGGGCTGCTCGCGAACTGGGAGGGCGACGGGCTCGGCGCCGACGGCGTGATCACCGGACTCGGGCGAATCGATGCGCGCCCGGTCGCGCTGATGGCAAACGATCCGACCGTCAAGGCTGGCTCCTGGGGACCGAAGACGGTGGAGAAGATCTTGCGCGTCCAGGAGGCGGCGCTTGCGCACCGAGTGCCGATGGTCTATCTGGTCGACTCGGCGGGCGCGCGGATCACCGAGCAGGTGCAGATGTTCCCGGGGCGCCGCCACGCCGGGAGGATCTTCCACAACGAGGTGCGCTTGTCGGGCGTGGTGCCCCAGGTCTGCGTGCTGTTCGGCCCGAGCGCCGCCGGTGGCGCCTACATCCCCGCCTTCTGCGACATCGTGATCATGCGCGAGGGCAACGCTTCGATGTACCTCGGGTCGCCGCGAATGGCCGAGATGGTGATCGGTGAGAAGGTGACGCTCGAAGAGATGGGCGGGGCGAAGATGCACACCGCCGTCTCGGGCTGCGGCCACGTGCTGGCGCGCAGCGACGAGGAGGGAATCGAGGCGGCGCAGCGCTACCTGTCCTTTCTGCCGTCGCACTGGGAGTGGATGGCGCCGGTCGCAAAGCCGACGGAGCCGTCGTCAGCGGCCTCGCTGCGCGAGCTGATCCCGACCGACGAGAACAAGCCATTCGACATGCGCGAACTGCTCGCTGCGCTGCTCGACTCGCATCCGTTCTTCGAGTTGCACGCGCGCTGGGCGAAGGAGCTGATCGTGGGCTTCGGCCGCCTCAACGGGCGCGCCGTCGGCGTCGTCGCCAGCCAGCCCAAGCACAAAGGCGGGGTGCTGTTCTCGGACTCCGCCGACAAGGCGGCGCGCTTCATTCAGACGTGCAACGCGTTCAACGTGCCGCTGCTCTTCCTGGCCGATGTCCCGGGCTTCATGATCGGCACTCAGGTCGAGCGCGAGGGGATCATCCGGCACGGCGCGAAGATGATCTCGGCTGTGTCACAGGCGACCGTGCCGAAGATCTCGGTGATCGTGCGCAAGGCCTATGGCGCCGGGCTCTACGCGATGGCCGGTCCGGCGTTCGATCCCGACTGCTGCATCGCGCTGGAGACCGCTTCGATCGCCGTGATGGGCCCGCAGGCTGCGATCAATGCCGTCTACTACAACCAGCTGGTGGGAATCGAGGACGAGGCCGAGCGCACGACGCGCACCGAGCAGCTGCGGCGCGAGTACGCCGAGGACATCGACATCCTGCACCTGGCCTCCGAGCTCGTCGTCGACGCGGTCATCGCGCCCGAGGACCTGCGCGTCGACCTGATCCGCCGCTTCGGGCTCTACGCGGGACGCCAACGCGACTGGCCCGCGAAGCGCAACCCGATCACTCCCGTTTAGCCCATGCCCGACTACGCCTGGGAGCCCACGCCTGACTACGTCGAGCGCGCGAACGTGACGCGCCTGATGCGCGCACACTCGATCGACTCGATCGAGGAGCTGCGCGAGCGCTCCGTGCAGGACGTCGCCTGGTATTGGGACGCGGTCGTAAAGGACCTGGCGATTCCGTTCACGCAGCCCTACGAGCGCGTGCTCGACACCAGCGACGGCATCGCGTGGGCGAGGTGGTTCGTCGGCGGGCGGATCAACCTGACCAGCGCGTGCGTCGACCGCTGGCTCGAGGATCCGCAGCGCGCCGACCAGCCGGCGCTGATCGGCGAGGCCGAGGACGGCCCGGTGCGAACGCTCAGCTATCGCGAGCTGGCTGCGGAGATCGACGGCGTCGCGAATGCGCTGCGCGCCGCGGGGATCGGACGCGGCGACGCGGTCGGCGTCTTCATGCCGATGGTCTGTGAGGCCGTGATCGCCGCCTACGCGATCGCGAAGATCGGCGCGATCTACCTGCCGATCTTCTCGGGCTTCGCTCCCGCCGCCGTGGCGTCCCGCCTCCAGGATGCCGAGGCCAAGCTCGTCTTCACCGCGGACGGCACCTGGCGCCGCGGACGCCACGGCGAGATGAAGCCGTTCTGCGACGAGGCGGTGGCGCAGTGCCCGACGGTGAAGCGAGTGGTGATGCTCGAGCGCCTCGGGATCGACGTGCCGATGACCGCCGGTCGCGACCGGACCTGGGCCGAGTTCGTCGCCGGCCACGATCGATCGGCGGCCGCAGAAGACACGCAGTCCGAGGACGTCTTCATGCTCGCGTACACGTCGGGCACGACCGGCAAGCCCAAGGGCTCCGTCCACGTCCACGGCGGCTTCACCGTCAAGATCGCCTCGGAAGTCGCCTATTCGCTCGATCTGCACGCCGGCGAGGTCTTCTACTGGGTCACGGACATGGGTTGGATCATGGGCCCGCTGTCGATGGTCGGCTCACACGCGGTGGGCGGGACGATGCTGATGTACGAGGGCGCCCCGGACTTCCCCGAGCCCGACCGGGTGTGGGCGTCGGTCGAGCGCCATCGGGTGACGATGCTCGGGATCTCCCCGACGCTGATCCGCGCGCTCAAGCCGAAGGGCGACGACTGGGTGGGTCGCCACGACCGATCGTCGCTGCGCGTGATCGGGTCGACCGGCGAGCCCTGGAACCCCGAGCCCTACGAGTGGTTGGCGCGCGAGGCGGGGGAGGGGCGCGTGCCGATCATCAACATCTCCGGCGGCACCGAGGTCGGCGCCTGCTTCCTCACGCCTTACCCGGTCGAGCCGATCAAGGAGTGCTCACTGGGCGGACCGTCGCTGGGGATGGATGTCGACGTTTTCGACGCCGAAGGCCGGTCGCTGCGGGGCGAGGTCGGCGAACTCGTCTGCAAGCAGCCGTGGCCTGGGATGACACGCGGAGTCTGGGGCGACCGCGAGCGCTATCTGTCCTCGTACTGGTCGATGTACCCGGGCGTCTGGCGACACGGCGACTGGGCGAAGGTGGACGAGGACGGTCAGTGGTTTCTCTACGGGCGCTCCGACGAGGCGATCAACGTCGCGGGGAAGCGGCTCGGGCCCGCCGAGGTCGAGTCGATCCTCGTTGGCCATGCCGCTGTTGCGGAGGCGGCGACCGTGGGCGTCCCCGATGAGACGAAGGGAGAAGCCGTGTGGTGCTTCTGGGTAGCGGCCGACCCGACCGACCGCGAGGACGTCTCCGCCGAGTTGGCAGAGCTCGTCGCGCACGAGCTCGGACGGCCGTTCAAGCCGGCGCGCGTGATCCGCGTCGAGGCCCTGCCGAAGACGCGCTCGGCCAAGATCCTGCGCCGTGCGGTCCGCGCGGCGGCGATCGGCGAGGACCCGGGCGACCTTTCGAGCGCCGAGAACCCGCAGGCGGTCAGCGCGATCCGCGCCGCCGTGGAGGCCGGTTAGCGACGCTGTGTCCGGACGGGTGCTAGGAGCGGCGGTCGGGGTCGTGTCGATGGCGGTGGCAGCGGGCGCGATCGTGGCGAGCGGGGAGCGACATCGGCGCGTCGCGTCTCCTTCCCAACCAGCGCCGCTGACGCTCGGCAGCTCGACGCAGGGACGCAGCATCGCCGCCTTCGAGCTAGGCGACCCAAATGCAGCGCGCAAGCTGCTGATAGTCGGTTGCATCCATGGCGACGAGCGTGCCGGCATCGCGATTGCGCGGGCGCTGGAGACTCTTCCAGCCCCCGCCGGCGTCGACCTCTGGGTGGTCGAGAATCTCAACCCCGATGGCGCCGCGGCCAATACGCGCCAGAACGCGCACGGAGTCGACCTCAACCGAAACTTCCCCTTCCGTTGGCGACGCATGGGCCGGCGCGGCGATCAGCAGTACCCGGGGCGGCGAGCGCTGTCAGAGCCCGAATCGAGAATCGCGCAGCGGCTGATCCTGCGCCTGCGTCCGGCGATCACGATCTGGTTTCATCAGCCGCTGGGCGTGGTGGACAAGTCCGGCGGCGACGTTCGCGTCGAACGTCGTTTTGCCCGGCTGACCCACCTGCCGCTGCGGCGACTCACCCGGTATCCAGGGAGCGCGGCCGGATGGCAGAACCACCGCGTCAAGGGGAGCACGGCCTTCGTCGTCGAGCTTCACCGAGGCTCCCTCAGCGTGGCGCGAGCGGAGCGCTATGCGAAGGCGGTCGACGCGTTGGCCGGCTGAGCATCTGCCTCGGACATTCGTCGGGTTTGCCCGCGTTCGCATCAGCGCCGGGGAGTTGATGACGTTGGAGAGGTACAACCACAGTGCCCCGCCTTGAGGCCGGGTGCGCGGCGAGCGCTCGTCGCTTGAGGAGGTATCAGGATGCGAACACTTCCAGGTAGGGCGATTTTCCTCGCCGTGCTATTCAGCTTGGCGGCGCTCCCCTGTAGCGCGCTGGCCAAGTCCCGCCATGGCCATGCGCGGGCCAAGTCCCACCACCGCAAGGGCCACAAGAAGCAGGTCCGCCTGCAGCGCTTCGGCAGCCCGCCGGGCGCGAGCAATCCGCAGAACGCCGGCACCGTTGTGTCGTTTGCCAACGGCGTCCTGACGATCAGGTTGACCGGCGCCGACACGGTCTCCGGCAGGGTGGGCAACGACACGCAGGTCGATTGCCAGACGGCTCAGTCGGCACCGCCGGCCCAGGCCGACGACCGGGTGGTCGGACAGCAGGGCGACCAGGGCAACCAGCCAGCCCCGCAGGGAACCCCGCCGACCAACCCCGGAAGTGGCCAGCACGGCGACAACCAGGGCGACAACGCCAACAACGACGATGGCGACGCCAACGACGCCGACGATCAGGGCGACGACGCACAGAGCTGCGACTCGACCGCGCTGACTCCTGGCACCGTGGTGCGCGAAGCCGAGCTGAGCATCGGCTCACAGGGTTCGACCTTCAAGACCGTCGAACTCGTCCAGTAGGAGAGGCGGCGGACACGCCCGAGGGGCAGCTACGGCTGCCCCTCGGTGTTCCCGTCACACCGAGGCCGCCGCTTCGCGCTGCGCCGGGTTGGCTCGCGCCCACGCGATGATCTCGTGCGAGCCGGCGATCGCGGTCCCGTCGTCGAGCTCGAGCACCGGGACCATCAGGCTGCCCGTCAGCTCCTTGGCGCGCTGCCGGCCGGCCGTGCGGTTGAAGGCTTCGGGCAGGATTCCGAGGCCGTAGGACTTGACGACTTCGTAGTCGTGACCGGCCTCGCGCAGCGCCCTGTTGGCGTTGCCGCAGGGATGACCTCCGGGGCGCGGCGTGGTGGTGAACGTGCCGTAACAGACGTATAGCTTCATTTGGTCACTCTATCCGCAGCGGCGAGCTCGGCGTCGAGCGCGGCGATCAGTCCGAGCGCGAACTCGAGCGCGGACTGGAGCGCCCGCGGGTCCGCTGATCGTCCAGCGGTGACCATGCGGTCAGCGACGCAGCCGACAGCGATCGCCGGCCAGCGGGCGCAGCGCGCTGCGTATGCGGCCGAACCACTGCGGCCGGAGTACGCGGATGCCTCGAGCTGGCGCTCGGCGCCCGCGACAGTGGAAGCAAGCTCGATCAGCCGTGGATGAAGCCGCACAGGCACGAGCGGTCCGTCTCTGACCC
>DASZZG010000101.1:0-5858 GCA_035543355.1 Solirubrobacteraceae bacterium
TGGATGTCCGGCTCTGGCTCGACTCCCCGCCGCGGTCGTCTTATCCCGCGTGCATGGCCGTGAAGGCCGCGGCCGAGCAGGGACCCGCCGTGGCGGGCCGGTTTCTGCGCGTGCTGCGCGAGGGCTTTGCATGCCGCCGCCTGCGGCTCGATCGCAGCGAAGCGCTGCTCGACCAAGCGCGGGGGCAGGACAGCCTCGACCTGCAGCGCTTTACCGTGGGCCTCGGCTCGCACGCGATCGTCGAGGCGTTCGGCGCGGACCTCGAGCAGGCTCGCGCCGGCGACTCCGACGGCGAGCGGATCACGCTGCCGTCGATCGATTTCGAGGGGGAGGGCGGAGAGCGTCACGAGGCCCATGGATCATCCTCCTACGGGGACTATCGCGACGCCGTAATCGCCTGTGGCGCGGTTCCCGGCGGCAGTCCGGCGCCCGATGTCGAGCAGGCGCTGGCGCACTTCGAGTCGATGGCGACCGCCGAGGTGGCGGAGGTCTGCCGGCTCCCGGGCCCGCGGGCGGCGGCCGAGCTGTGGCGCCTCGCGAGCGAGTGGCGCGTGCGCTCGGAGGCGGTGGGGAGCGGCGAGCTGTGGTCGCTCGCGTAGCGCGAGCGGTGGCGCCCCGACGGTCGTCAGGGCTTGCGCAGGCCCCGGTCGTCTCCGACCAGGCCAAGTTCGCGCAGCTCCACCGATCCACGGCGATCGCTGACGCGTCCGATCACAGCGGCGCCGGGATGGGAGCGCCCCAGGAGTGAAACGGCGTCCTGCGCCCGCTCCGAGGGGACGATGCAGCAGAAGCCACAACCCATGTTGAAGACCTCGTGCATCTCGGCGTCCGATACGCCGCCGGCCGACTGGATCAGCCCGAAGACCGGCGGAGCCTCCAGCGGGCTGTCGATCTCGTAGCCGACCTCCGCCTCCAGCCGCAGCAGGTTCGCCAGGCCGTCGCCGGTGATGTGCGCAAGCCCGTGGACGGGGACGTCGGAGCGCAGCAGCCCCAGCGCCGCGCGCACGTAGATCACGGTCGGCTCGAGCAGGGCGTCGGCGACGCTGGCGCCGCCCAGCTCTCGAGGACGCTCGTCGAGCTTGAGCCCGGCGTCCGCGAGCAGCGCGCGTCGCGCCAGCGTAAGCCCATTCGAATGCAGCCCGGAGGAGGGCAGACCGACGATCGCGTTGCCCGGCTCGCAGGCGGCGCCTGTGACGATCGAATCGAGCGCGACAGTCCCGACGCAGGTGCCGCTGAGATCGAACCCGTGCGGCGAGGGGTGGCCGCGGACGAGCTCCGGCACCTGCGCCAGCTCCCCCCCGGGGATCTCGATCCCCGCGTCCTCGGCGCCCCGCTTCAGTCCGAGCGCAAGCGCGCCAAGCATGTCGGGGTCGGCGCGCTCGACCGCCAGATGGTCGAGCAGCGCGATCGGCTCCGCGCCCACGCAGACGACGTCGTTGACGTTCATCGCGATGCAGTCGACGCCGATCGTGTCGTAGCGGCCGGTCTGCTCGGCCACGACCACCTTCGTGCCGACGCCGTCGGTCGACAGCGCGAGCCCGAGCTCGTCGGTCAGCGCGAGCACGCTCGCGTAGTGGCCGGACCCGAGCACCGAGCGCGACGGGCGTCCGGGGTCGATCGTGCGCAGCACGTCAACGAGCGCACGTAGCGCCCTGCCGGCCTCGGCGGTGTCCACTCCGGCCGCGGCGTAGGCGTCGCTCATCAGCTGCGATTCTCGCGCAGGCGGCGGACCGTGACGCCCGCGAGCACGAGACGGTAGGCCGCGTCCGGCAGCAGCGGGCGATCGCGCGGTAGCCGTTCGACCGTCGCTAGCGCGCCCAGGGTCGAGCCGAACGAGCAGATGGCGCCGAGGGCAAACGCGGGCACCAGCTGGGCCGGCAGCCCGCGCCGGGCGAGACGGACCCCCTTCAGCAGCGCGGCGGCGCCGATCATCGGCAGCGCGAGCTCACCCGCCAGCGAGCGAGCGTCGGGCCTGGCGAATCGCCGCCGGCGGGCGGCCGCGAGCGTCGCGCCGCTGCGCGAGACGCCCGGCATCAGCGCGCTCGCCTGGGCGATCCCGAGCCAGAGCGCGTCGCCAACGCCGGCGTCGCCGCGATGACGGGTGGCCGGAGCGCGGTCGGCCCAGAGCATCGCCAGCGAGCCCATCACCAGCCCTGCGGCGACGGTCGGCGGCGTGCCGAGCCTGCGCTCCACCGGTTGCTCGAACAGGTAGCCGGCGAGCGCCGCCGGCGCGCAGCCAAGGGCCGCCAGCGCGCCGCCGCGCAGGTCGATCTGCGGGGCACCGGCGCGACCGCGGCGCAGCGCGACCAGCAGCGCAGCCGCCGTGCCGGCGTGCAGCGCCACCTCGAATGCCTTGCGCAGGTCCGCGTCGAGCTGGGGGTAGGGCCAGCGGGCGAGCCAGGGAATCAGCGTCGTGTGCCCGGACGACGAGACCGGGAACAGCTCGGTCGGGCCGTGCAGCGCCCCGAGTGCGGCCGCGTGACGCAGGGGCAGCGGCGAGCGCGCCGCCACGCGTATCAGGCCTGGCTCGGTGCCGCCGTCCGGCGACGGCGGCGCAGGAGCGCGTAGACGATCAAGAGCACGATTGCCGCGGCCACCGCGTAGTCGGCGTAGGCGAGGCTGTCCTTCCAGCTCTTCCAGCTCTGACCGACCTCCCTGCCGATGAAGCCCAGCGCGAAGACCCAAGGGATGCAGCCGAGCAGCGTCAGCGCCGTAAAGCGCCAGAAGGGCATCCGGGCGACTCCGGCGGGCAGCGAGATGAACGTGCGGATGATCGGCAGCATGCGCGTGAAGAAGATCGCCGGTGCCCCATAGCGCTCGAACCATCGGTCGGCCGATTCGAGATGGGAAGG
This sequence comes from Solirubrobacteraceae bacterium, assembly GCA_035543355.1. GTDB lineage: Bacteria > Actinomycetota > Thermoleophilia > Solirubrobacterales > Solirubrobacteraceae > DASZZG01. Next base: position 2,853 of record DASZZG010000101.1, read on the forward strand.
CTTGATGTGAAGCTTGCCCCCGTGGCGTTCGAGCAGCCCGACGCGGCCGTAGTAGCCGAGGGCGTACGCGAGCCACGAGCCGACGAGGTTGCCCAGCACGCCGGCCGCCGTGATCTCGAGCAGCGTGTGGTGGTGCTGGGAGACGGTGAAGCCGGCGAACAGCATCGTCGCCTCCGACGGGATCGGGATGCAGGCGCTCTCGGCCAGCATCAACAGGAAAATCCCCGGCAGGCCGACGTCGCGCACGAAGTCCGTGGCGAACGTGACCAGCTGATCGGTGATCGATGCGAGCTCGGTCATCGAGCCGGACAGGGTAGCTTGGGCGCGGTGCCGGTGCCGCTGTTCGACACGCAGACAATGCTGGCGCCGCTGCGCGCGCGCCTGTACGACCGTGCGCTCGCAGTGCTCGACTCGGGCGTCTACATCAACGGGCCCGAGTCGCGCGCGTTCGAGTCGGAGTTCGCCTCGTACCTCGGCGCGGGACACGTCATCGGCGTCGCCAACGGGACCGATGCGCTGACGATCGCGCTGCGGACGCTGGGCGTCGGCCCCGGCGACGAGGTGATCGTGCCGTCGTTCACGTTCTACGCGAGCGCCGAAGCGATCCCTCCAACCGGCGCCAGTCCCCGTTTCTGCGATGTCGATCGCGAGACCTACTGCGTCACCGCCGAGACCGTGCGCGCGGCGTTGACCCCGCGCACGAAGGCCGTGATTGCCGTCGATCTGTTCGGCAACGTGGCGCCGATCCCGGAGATCGAGGCGCTCGGCGTCACGGTGCTCGAGGACGCGGCGCAGGCAGCCGGAGCCGCGCTCGGCGAGCGCCGCGCCGGTGTGCTCGGCACAGCCGCCACGTTCTCCTTCTACCCCTCGAAGAACCTCGGCGGCTTCGGCGACGGTGGCGCGATCGTCACGGCCGACGATGCCCTTGCCGAGCGCGCGCGACTGCTGCGCTCGCACGGCTCGGCGGACAAGCGCACGTTCGTGGAGATCGGCTGCAACTCGCGCCTCGACGAGCTTCAGGCGGCGCTGCTGCGCGTGCTGCTGCCCTCGCTCGACGAGTGGGGCGACCGCCGCCGAGCCGCTGCGGCCGCCTATGCCGACGCCGGTCTGGGCAGCCTCGTGGCGTTGCCGCGGCCGGTGACGGGAGCGACGCCGGCCTGGCATCTCTACGTAATCCGTCATCCCCGCGCGGATGCCCTCGCCGCCGAGCTGGCCCGCGGCGGGATCGGGGCCAGCGCCTACTACCGCACGCCGATCCACCGTCAACCGGCGATGTGCGCTTGGGCCCAGGACGGCCCGCCGCTACCGGTGACCGAGGAGATCGCAGACACCCACCTCGCGATTCCGATCGGCCCGATGCTGACGCGCGGTCAGGTCGACGAGGTGGTCGCAGCCGTCGAGCGAGCGGTCGCAGCCGTGTCCACGCCGTAGTCGCCTATGCGCGTCTGGGTCGACCTGACGAACTCGCCGCACGTGCTCGTGCTGCGGCCGCTGATCGAGGCACTGCGTGCGGACGGCGCGGAGGTGCTCGTGACGGCTCGCGATTTTGCCCAGACGCTCGAGCTCTGCGAGCGCTTCGGGATCGAGCACGCGGCGATCGGGAGTCATCAGGGCGGTGGCCTGACGGCCAAGGCCACAGGACTGGCGCGTCGCTCGGTGGCGCTCGCGCGGTGGGCTCGCGGGCGGCGCTTCGACATCGCGCTCGGCCACGGGTCCAACGACATCACGGTCGCGGCCGCGCTGCTGCGGATCCCGAGCTCGACGATGTTCGACTACGAGTGGGCGACCGTCCAGCACACGATCAACTGCCGCCTCGCGCGCGCCGTCGTGGTGCCTGAGGCGATTCCCCCCGAGCGCCTCGAACGCTACGGCGCTCGCGGCAAGCTGCGTCGCTACCCGGGTTTGAAGGAGGAGTACTACCTCGCCGACTTCGAGCCCGATCGGGCGGTGCTCGAGCAGCTCTCGCTCGATCCGGCGGAGCCGATCGCGGTGGTCCGGACTCCACCCGAGGTGTCGCTGTATCACCGCTTCGACAACCCGCTCTTCGCCGACGTGCTGGCGTGGCTGAGCGACCGCGCCCAGGTGGTCGTGCTGCCACGCACCCCGCGGCAGCGGGCCGAGCTCGAGCAGCGCGACGCCCTCACGATCCCCGATCGCGCGATCGACGCGCAGTCGCTGATCGCATACGCAGACCTCGTCGTCTCGGCCGGTGGGACGATGAACCGCGAGGCGGTAGCGCTCGGAACGCCCGTCTACAGCGTCTTCGAAGGACGTCTCGGGGCGGTCGACGAACGGCTGCTGGCGGAGGGCCGAATGCTCAAGCTCACACGCGCGCAGGAGGTCTCGGTGCAGAAACGAACCTCTTCAGAGGGCCGTCCACGGCTGCGCAGAGATCCGCGGCTGCTGCTGGATCTCCTGCTCTCGCCGCTCACCGACCTCGATCACGATCCCCCGCGACCAGGGCTCGCCGCCTAGAATCCACCACACGATGCGCCGCCGCATTCCCGGCGCGATTCTCCGCCCCCACCGCCACGCGCTCGCGCAGCTGGCGGTCGACGGCGTGCTTGTCGCGCTCGCCTGGTACCTGGCCTTCGTGCTGCGATTCGACGATCGCGTGCCGACTCGGTACGACGCGCTGCTCGAGCAGACGATCGTCCCGGTCGTGCTCGGCTCGCTGGCGATCTTCTACCTCTTCGGGCTCTACGTGAAGCAGTGGCGCTACCTGACGCGCCGCGATTACGACATCCTCGTCCGCGCGGTGCTCGTCGCGACGGTCTCGATCGTCGGGCTGATCGAGCTGCTGCATCCTGTGAAGATCCCCGCTCGCGGCGTCGCGGGCCGTCTCGCAGTCGCTCCCCCCGCCGGCGTGGTCGTGCTCTACCTGCTGCTGATGGCGGCGCTGCTCGGAGGGATCCGTTTCCTTCGCCAGGGGATCTACGAGCGCCCGCTGCGCGGCGGCCTGCGCTCGTCGGGCGACGCCAACACCGTTCTGATCGTCGGGGCTGG
>DASZZG010000102.1:0-7916 GCA_035543355.1 Solirubrobacteraceae bacterium
CAAGCGCGCGGGATCCGCGGCGGCCCGGGCGGGCGCCGTCGCCGGTCGGTCCCCAGGTTGGGCGAGATCGGTTGGAGGTCGAGGTCGGATGGACGCTCGTGGCGCAACTTGTACTCCTCCACCAGCAGCTTGCCGTCGAGCCCCAGCTGATCCGCATACGTACGCAAAAAGCTCTTCGTGAACGTCGGGCCCGGTAGCAGGCTCCATTCCTCGTTCTCGATCGCGCGCAGGTACTTGGCGCGGATCTTGGTGGAGGCCTCTACCTCCGAGACGTCGAGCTTGGCGCGCATACGCGCCTCTCGCAGAGTCGGCCCGATCTCGGTCATTTGAGGCGAAGGCTAGCGCTCAACCACGAGCTGGCCGTCTCAGTGCGCGGGCCCGTCGGCTGTCTCGTGCGGCTCGGAGACCTGCTCGGCGCTGACCCCGTCGGCTACTTCGACCGCTACCCGTCCAGTCGACGCCAGCGCGGCCAGCACGCGTGCGGTGTCGCCTTCGCCGATCAGCACCTGACGCGGCTTCGAGCCCTCGTAGCCGGAGATGATCCCGCGTCGTTCGAGCATGTCGATCAGGCGACCGGCGCGGGTGTAGCCCAGGCGCAGCCGGCGCTGAAGCATCGACGTGGACGCGGTCTGCATCTGTGCCACCAGCGCGATCGCGTCCTCGAGCAGCGGGTCCTCGTCGGGGCTGAAACCGTCGTCGCCCTCGCCGCGGCCGTCGGAGGGCGGTTCCTCCAGCAGTTGCTCGGCCAGCTCCGGCTCGCCCTGCGCACGCCAGAAATCGGTCACCTTGGCGACCTGGGCCTCGTCGATGTAGGCGCCCTGGATGCGCTGTAGACGCGAGCTGCCGAGCGGCGAGAACAGCATGTCGCCCTGGCCGAGCAGAGATTCGGCGCCGTTCTGGTCGAGGATCACGCGCGAGTCGGTCTGCGACGAGACCGCGAAGGCGATGCGCGACGGGACGTTGGCCTTGATCATCCCGGTGATCACGTCGACGCGCGGGCTCTGCGTCGCCAGCAGCAGGTGGATGCCGACGGCGCGCGCCTTCTGAGCCAGCCGGATGACCGCGTCCTCGACGTCGGCCGGCGCGACCATCATCAGGTCGGCGAGCTCGTCGATGACGCAGAGGATGTAGGGCAGCGGCGGATCGCCCGCGGCCTCGCGCATGCGGTTCAGCTCGAGTACGTGGCGAGTGCGCGCCTCCGACATCACGGCGTAACGCTGCTCCATCTCGCGCACGAGGTTGGACAGCGCGTTGGCGGCCATCCGGGGGCTGGTGATCACGGGCGTCAGCAGGTGTGGGATCGACTCGTAGTGGTTGAGCTCGACCTGCTTCGGATCGATCAGCACGAAGCGCACGTCGCGCGGCGTCGCGCGCAGCAGGATCGCGCAGAGCATCGCGTTCAGCGAGCCCGACTTCCCCGCGCCGGTCGTTCCCGCCAGCAGGAGATGGGGCATCTTCGCCAGATCTGTGGCAATCGCCCGGCCGGCGACATCCTTGCCCAGCCACACGCTCAGCGGCGACCAGTCGCTTGGCGGATCCTGGAACACGTCGCCGAGGTGCACGATTCGCCGGCGGGCGTTGGGCACCTCGACGCCGACCGCCTGCTTGCCGGGGATCGGCGCGAGGATGCGGATCTCCGTGGCCGCGAGCGCATAGGCGAGGTCGTCCTTGAGCTGAGCGACCTTGGACACCTTCGTCCCCGGCGACAAGCGCAGCTCGTAGCGCGTGATGTGTGGCCCAGCGACCGTTCCGACGATCTTCGACTCGACGCCGAAGTGCCCGAGCGCTTCGAGCAGCTGGGCCGCGGTTCGCTCCTGGCCGGCCGTGTCGGGCTTGGCGTTGTCGGGCGCCGAGCGCGTCAGCAGTCCTGAACCCGGCAGCTCCCAGGGGAAATCGTCGGCCTCGGTCACGCCGCCACGTGGATTTCCCTGTGGCGTCAGCGACACGGGCTGCGGGTCAGAAGACCGCGGCGGCGGATCGGGTGACGCGATCACGGCGTGGCTATCGGTCGGCTGATCGGGGAGGGCGTCGATTGGCTCGAGCTCGTCCGGTTCGACGTCGAGGGCTCCCGGATAGCGCGACGCGCCGTCCAGCGCAGGCGCCTCGAGGTGAGTAGCTCGTACGATGAGCTCGGCGTCGGCCGGCTCCGGCGGCAGCTCCGGCCGGGCAGCTCGTTGCGCCGCGTGCTCGTCCAGCCTCCTCGCCAGCAGAGCGGTGACCTCGGATGTCGCCGAATGCACACGCTGGCCCGCCCAGCCAAGCTTGCTGCCGGTTGCCCGCAACACGCCCGCGACGGTCGCGCCACTGATCAGCAACGCGCCGACCAGCGCGAGGAAGACCGCCAGGATCTGTGCTCCGATCTCGTCGAACAGTCGCGCCGATCCCCAGTACAGCGCTTCGCCGACGACTCCCCCGCGCGCCTGCATGAAAGCCGGCTGCCAGAAGCTGTGGCGGGCTCCCGTCGGACCGAGGCCGAAGGCTCCCGCCGCCAGCGCGAGCGTCGAGGCGGCGAACAGGCAAATAGCGCCGGTGCGCAGCGGGCGCGTGGTCGGCAGGATCGGACCGAGGATGACGATCGCGCCCGCGCCGGCGAAGGCGACGGGCACCGCGTAGGCGGTCTCGCCGACGACGAAGCGCAGGCCGCGCGTGATCGCCCGGCCGCCCTCGCCGGGGGCCCAGTGGAGGTAGAGCACGCCCGCCAGGAATACGCCGAGCGCCACCAGGGCGAGCCCGACAACGTCGAGCTGGCGCTGGTCCAACACCGGTAGGGACGGGCGCAACAGCGCCCAGCCGGAACGGCGGGCACGACGACGGGCACGCGGTTTACGCGCCGGGGTACGTCTCCTTGCCATGGCAAGGCTCCCTTCGACGCGCGTGGGCGCGACCCTGCCGCCCTCTAAGCGGGTGCTAAAAATCGCCGCAGCAGAGGGGCGATTCCACGTACCATCGCCTGATGGACGAGTACGCTCGCTCGCCGCGGGTCCTGGTAGTCGAGGACGACGTCGAGATCGCGCAGACGCTGCAGCGCTCGCTGCGCCTCGAGGGCTATGACGTCCGCCTGGCGGGCGACGGGGTGGATGCGCTGGATCAGGCGCACGCTTTCCTGCCCGATCTCGTCGTGCTCGACCTCGGCCTGCCGCGTCTCGACGGCATCGATGTCGCCAAGCAGCTGCGCGAGCGCGACGACGTGCCGATCCTGATGCTGACCGCGCGCGACGCTGTCGATGCCCGCGTCGAGGGGCTCGACGCCGGCGCCGACGACTATCTCGTCAAGCCGTTCGAGCGTCAGGAGCTGCTGGCGCGGCTGCGGGCGTTGCTGCGGCGCCGGCCCCCCCGGGGCTCGGCGCCACTGGTGGTCGGCGACCTGATGCTCAATCCCGACACCTACGAGGTCACGCGCGGCGAGCGTGGGATCGAGCTGACGCAGCGAGAGTTCGAGCTGCTCGAGTACATGATGCGCAACGAGCGGCTCGTCGTCTCACGCCAGCGGCTGCTCGACGAAGTCTGGGGCTATGACCCCTTCTCACAGACGAACACGATCGAGGTTTTCGTCTCCAACCTGCGAAGGAAGCTGGAAGCCGATGGTGAACCGCGCCTCCTTCATACGATCCGCGGCGCGGGCTACGTTCTCCGCGTATAGGCGCCTGCCGATCCGCTGGCGGCTCGCCGGCGGATCTGCGCTGCTGACGCTGGTGATCCTGCTCGGCTTCGCGGTCGCGGTCGGAACGCTGACTTCGGCGCGCATCCGGTCGAACTTCGACGACGGTGTGCGCCTCGGCGCCAGCGAGCTCCAGGCGCGGTTGCGCTTCGGCTTCGATCCCGCCAGCGGCCGTGCGGGCTGCATCTCGCCCGACCTCGACACCTATGCGAGCGCCGAGGGCGCGGCGATCAGGTTGGTCAGCTCGAACGGGCTGGTGCTCTGCCGCACGCGCAATGCTCCCGACCTCGGACCGCCGGGTGCGGGGCTGGCCGAGCACAACGGCTATCGCGTGGAGTCACGGCCCGGTCCTGCGCTGCTGGGCGAACCGACGGTGATCCAGTACGGGCGCAAGCTGGACGACGTGCACCGGACGGTGCGCCGCGTCTGGGCGCTGCTGGCCTTCGGCGTGCTGGGCGGTTGCGCACTGGCGTTGCTCGCCGGGTTGGCGCTTGCGCGTCGCGCGATGCGCCCGATCGCCCAGCTGACCAAGGCGGCGCGGGAGATCGAGCGCACGCGCGACCCCAGTCGAAGGGTCCCCCAGCCCGACGCCTCGGACGAGGTCGCCGAGCTGGCGCACACGCTCGAGGGCATGCTGCAGGCGCTCGACGCCGCCCGCGCCGAGCGCGAGGAGACGCTCCAGCGGCAGCGCGAGTTCGTCGCCGACGCCTCGCACGAGTTGCGCACGCCGTTGACGAGCGTCCTTTCGAACCTCGAGCTGCTCGCGGACCAGCTCGAGGGCGAGCAGGGCGAGGTGGCCGGCTCGGCGCTGCGCTCCTCGCGGCGCATGCGGCGGCTGGTCGGCGACCTGCTGCTGCTAGCGCGCGCCGACGCCGGGCGGGTGGTGCCCCACGAGCCCACCGACGTAGCCGAAGTGTTGGTCGAGGCGGCGGCCGAGATCGAGCCGGTCGCGGGCGATCACGAGCTTACGGTCAGTGCGGTGCCGGCGGTTGTGGAAGGCGCGCGCGACGAGCTGCACCGGCTGGTGCTCAACCTGATCGAGAACGCGATTCGCCACACGCCGGCGGGCACCCAGGTGCGCGCCGCCGTGCAGGCGCGCAACGGCGAGGTCCTGCTGACGGTCGAGGATGACGGGCCGGGCATCCCCCCCGAGCTGGCCGCGCGGGTTTTCGAGCGCTTCGTCCGCGGCCGCGGCGAGCAGGCCGGGTCGTCGGGGCTGGGGCTCGCGATCGTGCACGCGGTGGCCCAGTCGCACGGCGGTAGCGTCTCGATCGAACGAGCGGCCAGCGGGTCGGGTGCGCGCTTCACAGTCAGGCTGCCCGCGGCCGGGCAGGCACAGCGCTGAGCGCGCCGCGGACCCGAGCGCCGCTCTAGAACTCGTCGTCGCGGAACTTGGTCTCGCTGCCGTGCGACTGGCGCGTGTAGGCGCGCTTGCGCGTCGGGTACTTGCGATGGTTGATCGCTACGGCTGCGCCGAAGCCGGTCATCACGATGACACCGAAGATGACCCACTCGTACCACTTGTTGCCCGCCACTTCGACGACGAGGTAGATCAGGCCGATCGAAACCAGCAGCGCCAGCGTGGCCTGGATCGGGTTGTTGCGCATCATCTCAGGTCGTCTTGATGATCGCCACGGAGCACCTCGCCTTGTGCGAGACGCTGTTGGGGATGCTCCCCAGCAGGCGCCGCTCCATTCCCTTGTTGCCGATCACCAGCAGATCGACCTCGTGCTCCTCTGCCAGGTCCACGAGAACGTCGGCGGGGTCGCCCTCGCGGGCCTCGCTCGTCCAGCTCAAGCCGCGTGCGGTGGCCATCTCCTCTGCGGAGCGCAGCGTCGACTCGACGTCCTCGGCGGGATTGATCTTCCACTGCACCTCGCCCGGGGCTTCGCGCTGCTCGCGCCGCAGGCGGTTCTCGTCCACGGGCTTGTACGAGCTGATGAAGATCACGTGCGATCCGCACTGCTCCGCAAGCTCGAGGGCAAACTCGACCGCCTTTCCGGCAGTCGGTGAGCCATCCGTTCCAACCGCAATCTTGTCGATCACGCATCGACCTCTCGTACCGGTGGACTCTGCGGGCGCGACTCTAGCAGCGTCCAGCCCGTTGTCGGGGCTTTCTTTGGGCCCTGAGAGACGCCCTTAGACCTCGACCACCACTGGCAGGACCATCGGTCGGCGGCGCAGCCGCTCGTAGACGAGCGCCGCGACGTCGTCGTGCAGGATCTCCTGGAGCAGGTCGATCTCCGTTATGCGGTCCGCGGCGGCGCGGTCGAGCGACGTCTCGACCTGCTCGCGCAACTCGCCCGCCAGTGCGTCGGCCTCTTCGAGGAAGGGCACGCCGCGGAAGATCACCTCGGGGTCGGCAACCGACGCGCCGTCGCTGCCCGACACGGTCGCTACGACGATGAAGATGCCGTCGGCCGAGAGCATCCGGCGGTCGCGCAGCGCGACGTCGGCGGGGTCGCCGATGTCAACGCCGTCGACGAAGATCATCCCCGCCTGTTCCTCGGCGCCGAAGCGAGCGCCGCGCTCGTCGAGTTCGAGCGGCAGTCCGTTGGCGCCGCGAAAGATGCGCTCAGGCGCGAGCCCGACGGCCTCCGCCAGCTGGGCGTGCAGGCGGGTCCTCCGGTGATCGCCGTGGAACGGCATCAGGTAGCGCGGCTTGGTGAGGTTGAGCATCAGCTTGAGCTCCTCGGCGTAACCGTGCCCCGAGGCGTGGATCGGCGCGTCGGACGGTGTGATCACGTCGCAGCCGATCTGGTAGAGGCGGTCGATCGTCTCGTTGACGGCGCGTTCGTTCCCGGGGACGGGCGTGGCCGAGAAGACGACGGTGTCGCCGTCGTGGAGTTCGACGTCGCGGTGGTCGTTGTGCGCCATCCGGCGCAGCGCGGACAGCGGCTCCCCCTGCGAGCCGGTGGAGACGATCACCACGCGGTCGTCGGCAAAGTCGGTGATCTCGCGCGGCTGCACGAGCATTCCCTCGGGGATCTCGATGTGGCCGAGCGAGCGGCCGATGTTGAGGTTCTTGCGCATCGAGCGCCCGACGAGCGCGACCTTGCGCCCGAGCTGCTCGGCGGCGTCCACCACCTGCTGGACGCGGTGGATGTTCGACGCGAAGCTGGTCACGACGATCCGGCCCTCGCAGCGCGCGAAGACCTCCTCGAGATGCGGGCCGACGCCCGACTCCGACGGCGAGAAGCCCGCGCGGTCGGCGTTGGTCGAGTCGCCGCACAGCAGGAGCACTCCCTCGCGACCCAGCTCGGCCAGGCGCGACATGTCGGCGGGCTCGCCGTCGACCGGCGTCTGGTCGAACTTGTAGTCGCCCGTGATCAGCACCGTTCCGGGCTCGGAGTGCAGCGCGACCGCGCACGAATCCGGGATCGAGTGAGTCATGTGGATCAGCTCGAGCTCGAACGGCCCGAGCTGGATCGAAGAACCGGGGTCGAGCTTGTTCAGCGGCGTCTCTTTAAGGCGGTGCTCGTCCAGCTTGGAGCGAGCTATCGCGACCGTCAGCGCGCCGCCGTAGATCGCGGGGATGCTCTTCTCGCCAAGCTCGCGCAGCACCCACGGGAGCGCCCCGAGGTGGTCCTCGTGGGCGTGCGTGACGACGATCGCCTCGATGTCGTCGACGCGCTCTCGCAGGTAGCCGAAATCGGGCAGGACGAGGTCGATCCCGAGCATCTCCGCCGTCGGGAAGCGCAGTCCGCAGTCGACGACGACTATCCGGCCCTCGTACTCGACGACCGTCATGTTCTTGCCGATCTCGCCCACGCCGCCAAGCGGCAGGACGCGCAGCCCTGAGAGGCTCACCCGCGCGCCGCGGTGGACGCCACGCTGAGGCCGTGACGTTCGAGCGCGGCGGCGATCGTCGCGCGCTCGTCGTCGTCAGCCTCGACGAGCGGCAGCCGCAGCCCCCCGACCTGATGGCCGAGCAGGTTGAGAGCGGCCTTGATCGGAATCGGGTTGGTCGTGACGGAGAGCGCTTCGTAGAGGTCCGCGAGCTGGGCGTCGAGCTCGCGGGCGCGGCCAGGCTCGTCGGCGATCCTGTGCATCTGCTCGCCGACGATGTGGCTGGCGACGCAGATGCCGCCCGCGCCGCCCAGCTCGAGCACGTCGCAGAGCATGTCGTCGTTACCGGCGTAGAGCTCGAGCCCGTCGATCAGCGCGAGGTTGTCGGGATTGGCCTGCTTGACGGCGCTGATGCCGTCGATCTGGGCCAGCTTCGCGAGCAGGTCGTTGGGCAGGTCCAGGCCCGTGC
>DASZZG010000103.1:0-7351 GCA_035543355.1 Solirubrobacteraceae bacterium
CTGACTCACCATGACCGCTCGTTCACCACGCATCCTCGTAGTAGACGACGAGCAGTCCGTCGGCACCCTGCTGTCGTTTCCCTTGCGCCGCGACGGCTTCGAGGTCGTGCGGGCGGCGGACGGCCGCGAGGCCCTGGCGCGCTTCTTCGAGCAACCGTTCGACCTCGTCGTGCTCGACGTGATGCTGCCTAAGCTCGACGGCCTCGAAGTCTGCAAGCGGCTGCGCGCGCGGTCCAACGTGCCGATCATCATGCTGTCGGCGAAGTCCGACGAGATCGACAAGGTGCTGGGCCTGGAGCTCGGGGCCGACGACTACATCACCAAGCCCTTCTCGATGCGCGAGTTCCGATCGCGTGTGAAGGCGGCGCTGCGGCGTTCCGAGCTGACGACCGCGCCGGATGCCGACACCGCGGAGGCGCCGTTGACGGTCCACGACCTGTCGATCGACTTCGCCAAGCGAACGGTTCGAGTCCGCGAAGAGGAGGTCAAGACGACCTTCGTCGAGTTCGAGATCCTCGCGACGCTCGCGCGCCACGCCGGCCGCGTCTACACGCGCGACATGCTGCTGTCGCAGATCTGGGGCGATGCCGCGTTCCGCGATCCGCGCACGATCGACGTCCACATCCGCCACCTGCGCGAGAAGCTCGAGCGCGACGCCAAGGAGCCCGAGTACATCTTCACTGTGCGCGGCGTGGGCTACCGCTTCCGCGACACGGGGAGCTGAACCGATCGTCCTGCGGGTGACACGCTCGCTGCGTACGCGCCTCGTGCTGCTCTTCTGCGGGATTCTCGTAGCCGCGATCGCGATCGTCTACACCTATGTGGTGCCGCAGCTCGAGTCGAGCTTGCGCACGGACAAGCAGCGGGTGCTGGCGAACGCGGCAAGCGCGTACTCGGGACGCCTCGTCCAGGCGATCGGCTCCAACCTCGACGTCAACCATGTTCGCCAGACCGTGCGCGAGGCGGCCGATCGTTCGGGCGCGCGAGTGACGCTGCTCGGGGTCTCCAGCGGCACCCAGGGCCTTCAGACCTATCCGATCTCGGACTCGGCGGCGCGAAGCTCGCTCGGTGACATGCAGTTCCAGGTCGCGCACGATGCGGCGCAGCGCGGGCGCACGGTCACCGGTGCCGAGTCGGGCGACAGCGGCCGGGTGGCCGAGGCCGCACGACCGCTGTTCTTCAACGGGCGCGTCGCGCGAGTGGTCATCTTCTCCGCGCCGCTTGCCGACGTGCAGAGCAACGTCGCCGTCGTCCGGCGCCGCGTGCTGGTCGCGGGGGGCATCGCGCTGATCCTCGGCGTGCTCGCGGCGTACATGGTCGCCGCGGCTCTCAGCCGGCGCGTCAAGCGCCTCGAGCGCGCCGCCGAGCAGGTGGCCGCCGGCGACTTCTCGCAGTCGATCCCGATCGAGTCCGAGGACGAGATCGGCCAGCTCGCCGTCGCGTTCAACGAGATGCAGCGTCAGCTGGCTCAGCTCGACTCCGCCCGCAAACGCTTCATCGCGATCGCATCGCATGAGTTGCGCACGCCGATCTTCTCGCTTTCGGGCTTCGTCGAGCTGCTCGAGGACGAGGACCTCGACGACGAGACGCGCGCGCACTTCCTCCGCCAGATCGCGGAGCAGACCGAGCGCCTGCGCCGGCTGTCGACCGAGCTGCTCGACCTGTCCAAGCTCGAGGCGGGCTCGCTCGAGCTGAATCCCGAGCGCACCGACATCGGCGCGCTGGCACGCGCCGTGAGCTCCGAGTTCGAGCCCGCGCTGGCGCAGCACCACTCGCGCCTCGAGCTGCGCGTCGCGACCGATGGTGACGAGGTGCTCTGCGATGCCGATCGCGTCGCTCAGATCATGCGCATTCTGCTCGACAACGCCCTGACCCATACGCCGCCCGGCACCGCTGTGGAGGTGGTCGCCCAACGCGCGAACGGCCGCGTCGTGATCGCCGTCCAGGACCACGGGCTGGGAATCAAGCGCGGCGCGCTGACGCGCGTCTTCGAGCCCTTCTACACCACCGATGACGCGGAGGGCTCCGGGCTGGGCCTGGCGATCGGCCGCGAGCTGGCGGAGCGAATGGACGGCCACCTGGCGGTTGAATCGGTGCCCGGACGGACCACCTTCACGCTGGACCTCCCGGCGTGAGCCGGCCGTCACAGGCCGGCGCGGCGGCGACCGTGCTGACGGCGTGCGCGAGCTGATCGCCGAGCTGGCGTCGGGCCTGCGCGAGCGCGTCCTACCGCAACTGGGGAGCCACGCCGGCCGCGCGCACGCGCGCGCCGCGGAGGGGGGCGATGTGACGTTCGAGATCGACGCCGCCGCGGAGGACTACCTCGAGGACTTCGTCGCGCGTCGCGCCCCCGATACCGCGTTCTACTCCGAGGACCGCGGCCTGGTGGAGCCGGCAGCGCGCGCCGCGCGCTGGGTGCTGGTGGTCGACCCGATCGACGGCACGCGCCCCGCGCTGGCCGGCTTCGAATCGGCGTGCGTATCGGTCGCGCTGGCGTCGCTCGAGTCCGAGCCGACGATCGGCGACGTGGAGATCGGCTGCGTGCAGGAGATCAAGTCGGGCGATCGCTTCCTCGCGCAGCGCGGTCGTGGGGTCGAGGCGACGCGCCCTCTGCGATTGAGCCGCAACAGCTCGCTGTCGCGGCTGTTCTGGGTCTACGGCCTGCGCGGACGCCCCGCGCGCCAGACGATCGAGGTGCTCGCCGAGCTGATCGATCGCTCTTCGGTCGGCGGCGCGACATTCGACCTCGGCTCGGCCACCTACGACATGACCCGCATCCTCACCGGCCAGCTCGACGCCTACGTCGAGCCCAGTCCGCGGCTGGTCGAGGAGGTGCCGGGGATGCGCGCGGAGTTCGAACGCGTCGGCGGTGGCCACGTGCTCAACAACTCGCCCTATGACCTCGCGGCCGCGGCGCTGTGCCTGTCCGAGGGAGGGGCGGTCGTAAGCGATGCATCGGGCCGGCCGCTCGACGACCGGCCGCTGCTCGGGTCTGGCGCGGGGTTCCAGATGTCGGTCATCGCCAGCGCCAACGCCGAGCTGCACGCGAAGCTGCTCGATGAGGTCGAGCGCGGGATCGCGCGCGTCTTGTATCGTGGGATGTCGGGCGCCTGAGCGTTCGCGGCACGCCATCATCGCGCGGGGGTTTCGTTGCTCCAAGAGGTCGTCGTTGGGCACAAGAGCCTCGCCGACTACAACCACATCGTCGGCCGGCCGCTGATAGAAGAGATCAGGACGCTTGCCGAGCCGCTCCAGGGCAAGCGCGTCCTGCACCTCTCGGCAACCGCCTTCGGCGGCGGCGTCTCGGAGATCCTCTACACGCTGGTGCCGCTGATGAAAGACATCGGGCTGGACGTCCACTGGCAGGTGATCTACGGGCGCGAGGAGTTCTACAACACCACCAAACAGATGCACAACGCGCTCCAGGGCAACCCCAAGGACCCTTCGCCAGCGGAGTGGCGGACCTGGCTGCGCTACAACGACATGAACGCGCGCGAGCTGATGGAGGGCTGGGACTACGCGATCATCCACGATCCGCAGCCCGCGGCGCTCGCCAGCATGGCGCCGGAGAAGGCGGCCAACTGGATCTGGCGCTGCCACATCGACCTGTCGACGCCCAATCCGGCGACGCTCGAGCGGCTGCTGCCATACATCCAGCAGTACCCCACCTCGCTCTTTCATATGCGCGACTACGTCCCCGACGGTGTCGACGGGAACGTTCGGATCGTTCCGCCCGCAATCGACCCGCTGGCGCCGAAGAACATGGCGCTGCCGCGAGAAGAGGCGATCCACATCTGCGGGCAGCTCGGCCTCGACGTCGAGCGTCCCTTGATCTGCCAGGTCTCGCGCTTCGATCCCTGGAAGGATCCGATGGGGGTGATCGACGCCTATCGAATCGTCAAGCGCGCAGTGCCCGAGACGCAGCTGGCGCTCGTCGGCTCGATGGCCACCGACGATCCCGAGGGCTGGGAGTTCTTCGACGCGACCGTCGCACACGCCGAAGGAGATCCCGACATCCTGATCCTCAACAACTTCAACAACGTCGGCGCGATCGAGGTCAACGCGTTCCAGTCCCACGCCGACGTGCTCGTGCAGAAGTCGACCCGCGAGGGCTTCGGGCTGACGGTGTCGGAGGCGATCTGGAAGGCGCGCCCGTTCATCGGGGGCGACGTGGGCGGCATCCCTTTGCAGGTGAAGGACGGCGAGACCGGCTTCCTCGTCTCCTCGGTCGAGCAGTGCGCCGAGCGCATGCAGCGCATTCTGGAGGACCCTGAGCTCGGTCGGACCCTCGGCCGCGCCGGCAAGGAGCATGTGCGCGCCCACTTCCTCACACCCAGGCTGCTGCGCGACTGGCTGCGGATCTTCCACGAGGCGGCCGCCTGATGGTCGAGCGCGAAGCACCGCTGGTGCTGGTGTCCAACCGCGGGCCCGTCACGTTCGAGGCCAACGGTGAGATCCGCCGCGGCAGCGGCGGCCTCGTCACCGCGCTGACCGGATTGGCCTCGCACCGCGACACGACCTGGGTGGCATCGGCGATGACCGACGAGGACGTCGCCGCGTCGGACGAGCACGACGGCAAGCCATTCGAGGTCCGCTCGCCGGACGGCGGCGTCTATCGCATCCGAATGGTCGCCTCGGACCCCGTTGCCTACGACCGCTTCTACAACATCTTCGCCAACCCGATCCTCTGGTTCACACAGCACTACCTCTGGGACCTCTCGAACGCGCCTGACATTCGGCGACACGAGATCGAGGCGTTCGAGTTCGGCTACAACGAGGTCAACGAGGACCTTGCCCGCGCCGTGCTCGAGGAGATCGAAGGCTGTGAGGAGCCGGTCGTGATGGCGCACGACTACCAC
The DNA here is from genome assembly GCA_035543355.1 of Solirubrobacteraceae bacterium. Lineage (GTDB taxonomy): Bacteria > Actinomycetota > Thermoleophilia > Solirubrobacterales > Solirubrobacteraceae > DASZZG01. The sequence continues at coordinate 4,860 of DASZZG010000103.1, forward strand.
CTCTACACGCTCCCGGCGCTCGTCCGTCGCGAGCGCCCCGACGCCTTCCTGCACCACTTCGTCCACATCCCTTGGACACAGCCAGACGCCTGGCGCGTGCTGCCGACGCGCATCCGCCGCGAGATCTTCGACGGACTGCTGTCCAACGACATCGTCGGCTTTCACACGCGCGCCTACCGGTTGAACTTCCTCCAATGCTGCCGCGACCTGATGGGCTACGAGATCGACTTCGACGGCGGCGTCGTGCGTCACCACGGTCACGAGACTTGGGTGCGCGCGTACCCGTTGCCGATCGACTACGAGGCCACGCGCGCGATCGCGCGGCGTCCGCGCGTGGACGAGTTCGAGGCCGAATTGCTACGCCGCAGGCGCGAGCATCTGATCCTGCGCGTCGACCGCGCCGACCTGTCGAAGAACGTGCTGCGCGGTTTCACCGCGTTCGACACCTTCCTCGAGCAGCACGGCGAGTTCCGCGAGCGCGTGACGTTCATCGCCCAGCTGATGCCGTCGAGAACCGACGTTGCCGAGTACGCCGAGTACCTCGAGCGCATCGAGGCGCTGGTGGCTGTGGTGAATCACCGGCACGGGACTCCCGATTGGATGCCGATCCAGCTCAAGCTGCGCGACGACCTCGAGGAGGCTCTTGCCGCCTACAGGCACTACGACGTGCTGCTGGTAAACGCGATGTTCGACGGGATGAACCTCGTCGCCAAGGAAGGCCCGTTGGTGAACGAGCGCAACGGGGTCTCGATCCTGTCCGAGAACACCGGCGCCCACGAAGAGCTGGGCGAGTTTGCGCTGTCGGTCAATCCGTTCGATGTGCAGGAGCTTGCCGACTCGATCCACGCCGCGCTGACGATGGCCCCCGCGGAGCGCGCCCGGCGCGCAGAGGGCCTCAAGCGGATCGTCACGGCGCGCGACCCCGGCGACTGGATCGACGAGCAGCTCGCCGACATCCGCGCCAAGGCGCAGGCCGACGCGGCGGCTTCGCGGGGGTAGCGTCGCTTTCGCTCGTGGGAGCGAGATGCCACTCGCGCTTGTGCGAGCGAGATGCCTCTCCCCGGAGGCAGACCGGCACACTCCTCGCCGCGACCGGGATACCAATCGGTATCACCAGTGGTATCCGCTGGTATCCGGCTCGCGAGAAGGACTCGACCACGGCGGCTTCTATGACCTGGTCAAGTGACAGTTCGACGCGCGTGGCCCGATTTCCCGGCCACCGTGCTCGCCTACTCAGAGCGAGAGCGGTGGGGTCTAGCCGCCGTTGAAGAACTCGCGGCGCGGGCGGCGGCGGGCCGGCGTGGGCTGCCCGTGCGGTCGCGCAGGCGCTCGTGATCGCTGCGGTCGTTGCGACACGCGCGAACGTCGGGCGCTGCGCCGCGTACGCCCCCGGGACACCAGGGAGCGTGAGTTCACCGATCGCGTCCGGGCGCGCCGCCGCTCGGCGCTGCGGCGGTGTCGCCGTCGGTGGCGATGCGCCGCTGAGTTCGGTCGTCGCCGACGCGCTGGCGCCGCCGCGCGGGGCGGGGTCGGCGCCACGCGGGGCAGAGGCAGTGCTGCGCCGGGCGGCGGTGCCGCTGCGCGCGGCGTTGACGGCGCCGTGCGCGGCGGCGGCGGCATTTGCACCGCCTCGGCGGTCGCCGCCGGCGGTGTCGGCGGTCCCCCGCCGCCCGCGGGATGCCGGATCGCCAGCCGCGGCCAGAGGAGTACCGCGACGACCAGCGCAAGTCCGGCGAGCGCCTTGGCAACGTTGCCCCACCGTACCCGCGCGCGCTGCAAGTCGGATCGATTGCGTGAGGGCACTGCATCCTTTAGGCGCCGGCGACGATTTGCTCGCCCCCGTTGCTATCGTTCGCGACCCTCCGGAGCTCACCCTCCCTCCAAATGACTGAGCCCATCTACGACCTCGTTCTCCTGCTCGACAGCTCGCTCGACGACGACCGCCGGACCAAGTTGCGGGCGGACCTCGAGCAGCAGATCACCCGTGGCTCGGGCACGATCGTCTCGCAGCACGAGTGGGGGATCCGCAAGCTTGCCTTCCAGATCGACGATCGCGAGGAGGCCGAGTACCACCTGCTTCAGTTCAGCGGTCCGCGCGAGCTTCCCGGCACGCTGCGACGGTCGTTGACGATCACCGACGGCGTCGTCCGCGCGCGCATCATCCGCGTCGAGCCCGGCACGCCGCCGCCGCCGCAGATGCGTCCGTCCGACGCGCCCCGCGCAGAGGCGCCGCCGGCCGAAGCGCCGGCCGCTGAGCCGCCGCCAGCCGCCGAGGCAGCGCCCGCAGATCCGCCGCCGGCCGAAACGCCGCCAGCCGAAACGCCGCCGGCAGAGACGCCCGCCACAGCCTGAGAAGGGCCCGGCGCGCGCGCGAGTCGTGCCGCATCCGGCGTGCTTTGCGCAGTCAGTCGCCTGCCTCTGTGCCGAGAGCCCGCAAAGTGCGGCCTATCGGGCCGTTACCGCCGCGCCTCGCTCTAGACTCGAACGAGGTC
>DASZZG010000104.1:0-8896 GCA_035543355.1 Solirubrobacteraceae bacterium
GCGGCGTTCGTGCCGGTCCTGCTCGCGCTTGTCGTGGTCGCGTTCTCGCTCCAGGCACAGCCGCGGACGGTGACGTCGAGCCTGGCGCCGGACGCCTTCGACGGCAAGCGGGCGTTGGGCGAGCTGGCCGTGCTGGGGGCCCAGTTCCCCCGCCGCCGACCTGGAAGCGCGGGTGACCAGGCGCTCGCGCGCCGGGTGGCGAAGCAGTTGCGCACGACCGGCGGTGGGCGTGTCTCCGAGCGGCGCTTTCGCGCGCAGACGATCGACGGCAGGCGCACGCTGAGCGAGGTCGTCGCCGTCAAGCCGGGCCTCTTGACGCGCCGGATCGTGATCGTCGCGGCGCGCGATGCCGCCGACGCGGGTGCGACCGCGCAGCTCTCGGGCACCGCGACCCTGCTCGAGCTGGCGCGCGTGTTCGCCGGAAGGGCGATGCGCAAGACGATCGTCCTCGCCTCGGTCAGCGGCGGATCCGGCGGGGCGGCTGGGGCGCGACGGCTCGTCGGCGACCTGGGCGGCCCGGTGGACGCCGCGATCGTGCTCGGCGATCTCGCCGGCGCAAAGACGCGGTCGCCCGAGGTCGTGCCATGGTCGAGCGGGCCCCAGCAGACTCCCGTGGACCTGCGGCGAACGCTGGAGCTGGCGCTGCGCCAGGACACCGGGATCCGCTCGCGCGAGCCTTCGGCGTTCACGCAATGGGCGCGGATGGCGTTTCCGATGACTCCGGGTTCCCAAGGTGAGCTGCTCGCGCGCGGTCTGCCGGCGGCCGAGCTCCAGGTCTCCGGCGAGCGCGGCCCGGGCGGCGAGCAGACCGTCGTGCCCGTTCGCGTCAACAACTTCGGGCGCGCGGTGCTGCGCTCGATAACGGCGCTTGATGCCCGTGGCGCCGCTCCGCGGCGAGCCACCGGCAGCGTTGTGATCGCGCGCACGGTCCTCCCTCCCTGGGCCGTGCGGCTGCTCGTGGGGATTCTGATCCTGCCGGTGGCGATCGCCACGATCGACGGCTTGGCCCGCGCGCGGCGGCGTCGCGAGCGGATGGCGATGTGGCTGTCATGGGCGCTCTCGGCGGCGCTGCCCTTTCTGGCGGCCGCCGGGCTGGCGATCGTGCTCGGTCTGACTGGAGCGATCGCCGCGGCGCCGCGCGGGCCCGCCACTCCCGGCGCGATCCCCTTCGGCGGGCGGTCGCTGGCGATGCTCGGTGTCGTCGTGCTCGTCCTGGTCCTCGCCTGGGTGGGCGGTCGTCCACTCTTGCTGCGGGCGTTGAAGGTGCACGGAGACCGTCGTGAGCCTGGTGCCGCGGCGGCGACTACGCTCGTGCTGACCGCCTCGGTGATTGCGCTCTGGGTCGCCAATCCGTTCGCCGCGGCACTGCTGGTTCCCGGCCTGCACCTATGGCTGCTGGTGGTCGCTCCGGAGATCCGAATGCGGCGCCTGCTCGGCTTTGCGGTTGTCCTGGTGGGACTGTTGCCGGTGCCGGCGGTGATCGCCTATGCTGGGACGCAGCTCGGCTTTGGCCTTGGCGATCAGCCCCATGTCCTCCTGCTGCTGCTGGCGGGCGGGTACTTCAGCCCACTTGTCCTTTTGGCGTGGACGGCCCTGCTGGGTGGCGTCGCGTGCGCGCTGACGATCACGCTGACTCGCCCCGAGGCCGCCGCCGTGGCCTGAGCGCGCTGTCGACCGCGCTGATCGTCGCGGGCGCCCTGCTGCTGTTCGACGCCGGGCTCACGCTTGTGTGGCAGGAGCCGCTCTCGGCGATCTACGCAAGCCTCGAGCAGAGCGACCTGCGCGACGAGCTGCGCTCGCTGGAGCGGGCGCAGCTGTCGCTGGCGGAGCTGCAGGCGCTCGCCCAGCTCCAATCCCAGCAGGAGCGGATCACCTTCCTGGCGCGCGCTCTCCAGGGCAAGGCCAAGCCCGGCCACGCGCTCGGGCGGATGCGCATCCGGCGCATCGGGCTGAGCACGGTCTACGTCCAGGGAGCGGACGCCGTTTCGTTGAGAAAGGGTCCCGGCCACTACAGCGACACGCCCCTGCCGGGCGCCGGAGGGACGACCGCGATCGCCGGGCACCGCACGACCTACCTCGCTCCCTTTCGCCAGATCGACTCGCTGCGCACGCACGACACGATCGAGCTGACGATGCCGTATGGCGTGTTCACCTACGAGGTTGAGCGCCACAGCATCGTCTCGCCCGGCGATCTGTCGGTACTGCGCCGGGCCAGCTACGACCGGCTCGTGCTGACCGCCTGTCATCCGCTCTATTCGGCGGCCCGGCGGATCGTCGTGTTCGCACGCCTCGTGCGCACCCTGCCGCGGGGCCCCGCCCTGCGCTAGCAGGGCGGCCCACCAGATCCGCCGAATGGCTAATCGGGAGCGCCGTTCTCAGATGTCTGGGGCGGCACGCCGATAGAGGTGCTAGGAGTGCGCCTGAATGCGCTGCGGAGCACACGACGATGATCGATCCTGCCCAACAACCCACCGGACGCCTGCAGCGCATACGCACGCGCCTCCAGGGCCCCGGCTACCCGGTCGACCCGCAGGCGGTCGCGGAGGCGATCGTGCGGCGCGTCGTCGTCAGAGCGAGTGCTCGTAGCCCGCGAGCCGACGCTCACCATTTCGGGCGACAAGCCGAAGGGCAGCCGGACCAGCGCTCGCAAGGCCAATCCAGCTGACCGCGGCAGCCGATTCGATCGCGGCGCGCCGCTCCGCCGGCGCGCAGAAGCACAGCTCGTAGTCCTCTCCCTCGCTCGCCGCGAACTCGAGCGGATCGCGCCCGATCGCGCGCGCCACGTCGGCGACACCGGCAGCCAGCGGCAGCGCTTCGAGGTCGATCTCCAGGCCGATCCCACTCTGCTGCGCGATCTGGGCCGCGTCGCTCGCCAGGCCGTCGGACAAGTCGATCATCGCGCTTGCGCCGGCGGCGGCGAGGGCGCGGCCGGCGTCGAGTTGTGGCTCGGGACGTAGGTGGCGTTGCACGAGCGCGGCATCGCCGGACGCCCGCCGCTCGAGGATCGCCCTGCCCGCGCCGCTTGCCCCGAGCGACCCCGTCACGCCGACCAGGTCGCCGGCGCGCGCCCCGTCGCGTCCGATCAGGCGTTGGGGACTCTCGCTCCAGCCGACCACCGTCACGCATACCGCGAGCGCCGGACCGGCGACGACGTCGCCGCCGGCAAGCGTCGTCGCGCAGCGCTCGGCGAGCGCCTCGATGCCGCCGTGCAGCTCGAGCGCGGCGGCTTCGCCAAAGCCCTCGGGCACGATCAGCACGACGTAGGCCTCGCCCGGATCCGCGCCCATCGCTGCGAGGTCCGACAGCGCGCTCGCCAGCGCGCGGTGGCCGATGTCCTCGGGCGAGGACTGCCCCAGGCGGAAGTGGACGCCGTCGACGATCGCGTCGACGGACGTGATGGCGTAGCTCCCCGCACGCACGACCGCGGCGTCGTCGCCGATCCCGCGCAGCACGCGCGCCGAGCGCCTGCCGCTGGCGGCCGCGATCGCCGCGATCAGGGAACGCTCAGGTATCAGCGGTGGCGGTAGACGATCCGCGCTCGGTCGAGGTCGTAGGGTGAGAGCTCGCAGCGGACACGATCCCCGGGCAGGATGCGGATGCGAAAGCGGCGCATCTTTCCGGCCACGTGCCCGAGCACGAGGTGATCGTTGTCCAGCTTGACGCGGAACATCGCATTCGGCAGCGCCTCCACGACCTCACCCTCGAATTCGACCTTCTCTTCCTTAGCCATGTACCACAAAGGCTACTGGCCAGGGGGTGGGGCGGGAGCTGGGGCGGGGGGCGCAGGCGCCGGCCGGTGGTGCCGCACGACCTGCGGCGGGGACTCGTAGAGACGCTTGTCGTAGCGCTTGAGGTGCCCCGGGGCGCGCTTGCCCTGGGTCTCGAACTTCTTTGCCGCCCCGCTGCCGCCACCGCGCTTGCCGGAGCCGGAGCCCGAGCTCGAGCCGGAGCTTCCGCTGCCGCCCGACCCGTTGGCGAACTTGCCACTGAATCCGGTCGGACGAAACGGGGTCTTGGGCGGCGGGAACGATGCGCAGTTCGATCCGGCGGCGACGTTCATGTAGTCGTGCCAGATCTGCGCGGGGAAGGTACCGCCGGCGACCTGGATGCCGTGCACGTTGGTCATCGAGACGCGCGAGTTCGGATAGCCGACCCAGACGGCGGTGGTCAGCTTCGGCGTGAAGCCGATGAACCAGCCGTCGGTGAAGCTGTCGGTCGTGCCCGTCTTGCCGGCTGCGGGACAGCTGATACCGGCGGCGGTACCCGTGCCCTTCTGGATGTTCTGCTCGAGGATCTTGGTTGCCTCGGCGGCGACGCCGTCCTCGAAAATCCGCTTGTGGGCCGGCTTTCCGAGGTCGACCGTGCGCCCGTCCCGGAAGGTCACCTTGCGGATCGCGATCGCCTTGTGGCGGACTCCGCCGGAGGCGATCGTGGCGTAGGCATCGGCCATCTCGAGCGGTGAGACTCCTTCCCGCAAGCCGCCCAGGCCCTCGGCCGGGTACCCCTGCAACTTGCTCGTGATGCCCATCTCCTTCGCAGTCTTGCGGACGTTCTTGGGACCGACGTCGAGATCGAGCTGCGCATAGACGGTGTTGTCGGACTGGAGCGTCGCTTGGACGACGTCGATCGTGCCGCTGTAGGAGTGCGCGTAGGTCTGCACGTGCCACGGCCCGAAGCCCGTCTCGGCCGCCGACAGCTTCAGCTCGTGCGAGTCGTAGGTCGTGCTCTTGGGGTCGACGCCCTGCTTCAGCGCGGTCATCAGGACCATCACCTTGAACGTCGAGCCGGGCTGGCGGTGGCCTTGGGCGGCGTAGTTGAACTTGTTCTTGCCATAGCTCCCCGAGGAGACCATCGCCTTGATGAAGCCGGTCTTGGGATCGATCGTGACGATCGCGGACGAGGGATCGTGCGGCTGATTGAGCTGGCCGGCGATCGCGGCGCGGGCTGCTTTCTGGAGCTTGGGCTGGATCGTCGTGTAGACCTTGAGGCCGCCGCGGCGCACCGTGTTGACGCCATAGCGATCGATCAGCTGCTGCTTGACGAAGTCGAAGAAGTAGTCCTCGTGGCGGGTCGTGTAGAAGCGGTTGTGCTTGACCCCCAGCGCCGCCGCCATGGCCGCCGCGGCCTGCGCCGGAGTGATCATGTGCTGCTTGGCCATCTTCGAGAGCACGTCGTTGCGCCTGGCCGTCGCCTTCTCCGCGGAGAAGAACGGGTTGTACTCCGACGGCGCCTGCGGCAAGCCGGCGATCAGCGCCGCCTCGGGCAGCGTCAGCCGCTTCGCGGGCTTGGCGAAGAAGAGCCGCGAAGCCGCCTGGATGCCGACGGCGGTCTGGCCGCCGACGGTCCCGTATGAGACGTCGTTGAGGTACTGGGTGAGGATCCACTCCTTGCCCGTCTTGCCGGGGTGCTTCTTCTCGAGCTCCTCGGCGAGCTTCGCCTCGATGATCTTGCGCTTGAAGGTGTGCTCGGGGGAGATGTAGAGGTTGCGCACGAGCTGCTGGGTGATCGTCGAGCCGCCCTGAAGCTGCTTGCCCGAGGTGACGTTCTTGATCGCGGCGCGCACGATCCCCTGGAAGTCGACGCCGTGGTGCTGGTAGAAGCGCTGGTCCTCGATCGCCACGGTCGCCTGGCGCAGCGCGATCGGGATGTCCTTCTCGGGGACGACATCGCGCAGCTGGTCCGACTGGACGACGCCGAGGCGGCTGCCGTCGGCGGCGTAGATGATCGTGTTGGCGCCCTTGTCGGCGGGCTTGAGCGAGTTGATGTTCGGCGTGGAATCAGCGACCGAGAGGATGTAGCCGACAAAGCCGAGCGCAGCGACGCCTGCCAGGACGGCGACGACGCCGAGCGAGAAGACCGCGCCCCGGCCCACCCCTGAACCACCGCGGCGGCGGCGCCTTTGTCTGTGTCTGCGGCTCATGGCGAAGGGCCAGGCAACGAGCTGGTTGCGCGACTCGGGAAGTCTACGTGGCGGCGGGATGCGAAGATGCCCACGGCGATGGCTCCCGAGTCTCCGCAAAGCTCGTCGCTGGCCTGGCCCGTTCGGGCGATCGGCCTGCTCGACGGCGTTGACGAAGCGTGGCGCCGCGCGCTGCGCGTGAGTGTGCGTGCCCTGTTGCTGTCGCGGCTCGTCGTCTGGGTCGCCGGCGCCGGCGCGCTTGCGGTCTTCGGCCCCGCGGCGCAGGGCGCTCGCTTCGACCCCGCGCGGCTGACCTCGGGGTTCGGCGCGTTCGGAGACCTGCTCGTGGGGCCCGCGGCCCGCTGGGACTCGGTCTGGTTCCTGGCGATCGCGAAGGACGGCTACATCGGCGACGATCGCACCGCCTTCTTCCCGCTCTATCCAACGCTCGTCCGTGGCCTCGGCGGGACGCTGGTGGCCGGGGTAGCGCTCTCAACCGCCGCGCTGTTCGTCGCGCTCGTACTGCTGCACCGGCTGGTCGAGCTCGAGCTGGGCGAACGCGTGGCGCGCGCGAGCGTCACGCTGCTCGCGTTCTTCCCGATGGCGTTCTTCTTCTCGGCCGTGTACTCGGAGTCGCTCTTCCTGGCGCTCTCGCTGGGGGCATTCTGGTGCGCGCGGCGCGAACGCTGGCCGGCGGCAGGCGCGCTCGGCGGGCTGGCGGCCGCGACCCGTAGCTCGGGGCTGCTCCTGCTGCTGCCGCTGGCGATCCTCTACCTGCGTCGCGCCAGCGTGCAGCGCGACGAAGTGGTCCGCGGACTCCGGCAGCGCATCGACGACCTGCGCCGCCGCGTTCGCCCCGATGTGCTCTGGCTCGCGCTGCTCCCCGGTGGACTTGCCGCGTATCTGGGTGGCCTGTGGCTGAACGGCCGGCCGGTGTTCACGCCGTTTCACGCGCAGGAGTTCTGGCAGAGGCACTTCCACGGCCCGCTCGCGGGCATCTGGCAGGGCACCGTGGCGGCGTGGGACGGTGTCCGCCAGCTGCTGTCGGGCTCGCGCACCCCGGTCTACTTCCATCATGCCGCGGGCGATCCGTTCACGGTCGCGGGGCACAACGTCGTCGGGTTCGTCTTCCTGATCGCGGCGCTGCTCGCCACCTGGGTGACGCTCCGCCGGTTACCGCTCGCATACGGCGTATACGCGGTCTGCATGCTGCTGTTCGCGATTTCCTACCCGATCGCATCGGAGCCGCTGATGTCGCTGCCGCGGTTCGAGATCGTGGTGTTCCCGCTGGCGATCGGGGCCGCCGCGTGGGCGATCCAGCGGGGGGCGCTGCGGCCTCTGCTGGCGGCCAGCGCATTCGGGTTGGTCGCGTTCAGCGGCCAGTTCGCAGCCTGGGCCTGGGTGGCGTGAGCGATAACCAGCGCCGCCGTCCGCGAGCGATCCTGCTCGACGCCTTCGGGACGCTGCTGGAGTTGGAGCCGCCGGCCCCCGCGCTGCGCGAGCGCCTGCGCGAGCGACTCGGCGTCGCGCTCAGCCGCCGCGAGGCGGAGCAGGCGATGGCCGCCGAGATCGCCTACTACCGCGCGCATCTCAACGAGGGACGCGACCGCGCGTCGCTCGTCGACCTGCGCCGTCGCTGCGCGGTGGCGCTGCGCGATGCGCTCCCCGACGGGCGCTCGCTGCCGCTCGCGGGCGTCGGCGATGCGCTGATGGGCTCGCTGCGGTTTCGTCCCTATCCCGATGCGCCCCCCGCGCTCGACGAGCTGCGCGCGCTGGGGCTGCGGCTGATCGTCGTGTCCAACTGGGACGTCTCGCTGCCCGCGCGGCTCGGCGACGCCGGACTGCTGCACCGCGTCCACGGCGTGATCACGTCGGCCGAGCTGGGCGGCGTGCAGAAGCCCCAGCCGGCGATCTTCGCGCACGCGCTGACGCTTGCCGGCGTGCCGCCCGAGCTCGCGCTGCACGTCGGCGACTCGCCCTCAGAAGACGTGTCGGGCGCGCGCGCGGCCGGCATCGAGCCGCTGCTGCTCGTTCGTCAACGCGTCCCCGCGGCTAGGCCGCGTCGCCGCGTGCGCACGATCACATCGCTGCTCGAGCTGCCGGCGCTGGCGGCATAGGCGCGACACTTTGAGCGTGACGAGCGCGCCGCCGATCTCGCCGCCTCCGCCGCGGTTCCCCGAACTGCCCGACGGCGTGACGCCGCCCGCCGACCGCATGCCCCGGTGGCCGCCGTGGATCGGCCCGCTGGCCCTGCTCACCGGGTTCGGCGTGACGATCATGCTCGGCGTGGTCGTGGGGATCGCCGCGGCGGCCAGCGGCAGCAAGCTGAGTCACCTGCCGGCAGGTGTGTCGATCGCGCTCACGATCGCACAGGACGTCGCGCTCGTCGGCGCGGCGCTGTTCTTCGCCCAGCGCGTCGTGCGGCCCCGACCGTGGCACTTCGGCCTGCGTCCCACTCGCTTCTGGCCGGCGGTCGGTTGGCTTGCCCTCGGCTGGCTGGGATTCTTCGTCTTCTCGGCGATCTGGGCGGCGCTGCTGTCGTCGTGGGGGATCCACCAGCACGACAAGCTGCCGAAGGAGCTGGGCGCGAACTCGTCGACGGCCGCGCTGGTGGCCGTCGCGCTGATCGTGCTCGTGATCGCGCCGCTGGCGGAAGAGTTCTTCTTCCGCGGTTTCTTCTTCGCGGCGTTGCGCTCGTGGAAGGGGTTCTGGCCGGCGGCGCTGATCACCGGCGTCGTCTTCGGCGGGATCCACGTGGGCTCGGCGCCGCCGGCATTCCTGCTGCCGCTCGCGGTGTTCGGCTTCGTACTCTGCGCCGTCTATGCCCGGACCGGCTCGCTGTACCCCTGCATCTGCCTGCACGCGCTCAACAACTCGATCGCGTTCGGCGTCACCCAGCACTACAAGGCGGGGGTGGTGATCGCCCTGATGGGCGGCTCGCTGGCGGCGGTCAGCGCGGTGATGCTGCCGCTCGGCCGGCGAGCTCCGCGGCTCGCG
>DASZZG010000105.1:0-3401 GCA_035543355.1 Solirubrobacteraceae bacterium
ACGGCCCGGCTCGTCGGCGATCCGGTGCATCTGCTCGCCGACGATGTGGCTGGCGACGCAGATGCCACCGGCTCCGCCGAGCTCGAGCACGTCGCAGAGCATGTCGTCGTTGCCCGCGTAGAGCGCGAGGCCGTCGATCGGCGCGAGGTTCTCGGGATTGGCCTGCTTGACGGCGCTGACGCCGTCGATCTGTGCCAGCTCCGCGAGCAGGTCGTTGGGCAGGTCCAATCCGGTGCGTTGGGGAATGTTGTAGAGAATGATCGGGCGGTCGGTCGCGCGGGCGACAGCCTCGTAGTGCGCCACGATGCCGCGACGGTTGGGACGGTTGTAATAGGGCGTGACGGAGAGCACGGCGTCAACCCCAAGCGCGGTCGCGCGCTCGGTGAGCGCGACGGCGTGGCGAGTGTCGTTGGAACCGGTGCCCGCGATCACGCTGCCGTGACCGCGGAGCTCCTGCACGGCGAGCTCGACGACGCGCATGTGCTCCTCGTCGGTCAGCGTAGAAGCCTCCCCGGTGGTGCCGCAGACGACGACGCCGTCCGATCCGTGATCGACGAGATGGTTCAGCAGCCGGACGGTGGCAGCCTCGTCGAGCGCCCCCTGGGCATCGAAAGGCGTCACCATCGCCGTCAGGATCGCGCCTAGTCCAGCCATCGGATCCAGTATCGCAAGCCGCGATGTCGGCGCGGTGGTTGATTCACAGCAGCTGCTCGAGGCCGACCACGGGAGACTCGGTCAGCGAGGAAACCCGGCGCACGGCGAGCAGCACGCCGGGCATGAAGCTCTCGCGGCTGGTGGTGTCGTGGCGCAGCGACAGCGTCTGCCCCACGTCGCCGAGGATGACCTCCTGATGCGCCACCAGCCCCGGCAGGCGAACGGAGTGGATCGGAACGTCGCCGATCGCCGGCGCCATCAGCGCGGCGGTTCGCTTGGCGGTGCCGCTCGGTGCGTCGAGCTTGGCGTCGTGGTGCAGTTCGACGATCTCCGCCTTGGCCATGTGACGCGCCGCCTCGGCCGCGAAGCGCATCATCAGCACAGCTCCGACCGCGAAGTTCGGCGCGATGAACGCGTTGGCCCCCGACACGCCCTTCAGCTCGCTCGGATCGAAGCCCGTAGTGCCGATCACCACGTGCACGCCCGCCTCGAGACAGCTTCGAGCATTCGCCAGCGCGACATCCGGCTCGGTGAAGTCGACGACTACGTCGGCGTCGGCGAGCACGCTCTCGAGCGGCGTGTCCAGCGCGGGGTCGGCGCGGCCCACCAGCACCATGTCGTCTGCCGCCTCGACTGCCTCGCAGACGGTCGCGCCCATGCGACCCGCGGCCCCCGCCACCGCCACCCTGATCATCGCCGCGACCCGGTGGAGCCGGCCAGCGGCGCCCAATTACCGCCGAGCGAGCTGATTGCCGCGCTGAACGCCTGCTGATCGGGGCCGATTCCGGCGGCCGAGAGTCGCTGCGGACGCCACAACAGCTCGGCAAGCTCGTGCAGGTCGTCCAGCGTGACCGCGTCGATCCGCTCGATGACGTCGTCCACCGACAGCAGCTCGATGTCCGCGAGCAGCGAGGATCCCAGCCGGTTCATGTGTGCCGCCGTCGACTCGAGCGAGAGCACCAGCCGGCCCTTTACGTTGTCCTTCGAACGCTCGAGCTCCTGCTCGCTCGCCGGGTCGCAGGTGAGACGCTCGAGCTCGGCGACGATCACCGCTACCGACTGCTCGAGGTTGTCCGCCCGCGTACCGACGTAGAGGCCGATCTGGCCGGTGCCGGCGTAGTGGTTGGCGAACGAGTAGATGCCGTAGGCCAGCCCGCGCTTCTCGCGCACCTCCTGGAAGAGGCGTGACGAGGACGTGCCGCCGAGGATGTTGTCGAGCACGCGCAGCGCAAAGCGGCGGTCATCGTCGCGGGCGAGCCCCGCCGCGCCGAGGCAGACGTGGTACTGCTCGGTGTCCTTGCGCTCGAAGCGCACGCGCGGCCGATCCTGTCCCGCCGGCGATCCTCCGTTGGGGGTGACCGCCGGTCCGCCGGCAAGGCTGGGGTCGAAGTCGCGGACGAGCTGCACCAGGCGGTCGTGGTCGATCGACCCGGCGGCGGCGACGACCACGTTGTCCGCCCGGTAGTGATCGCGGTGAAAGGCGCGGATGTCCTCGACCGCCGTGTCCCGGATCACCTCCGCCCTGCCGAGGATCGGGCGGGCCAGCGGGTCGCCGTCGAAGACGGCCGAGCCGAGCACGTCGAAGACCTTGTCCTGGGGATCGTCCTCGTACATCGCGATCTCCTCGAGCACGACCTCGCGCTCGGTGTCGACCTCGCGGAACGCGGGCGCCCAGACCATGTCGCACATCACCTCGAAGGCACGCTCGAGGTGGCGGTCGAGCACGCGGGCATAGACGGAGGTGGTCTCCTTGCCGGTGCCCGCGTTGATCTCGGCGCCCATCGAGTCGAAGATCTGGTCGATCTCGAGCGAGTCGAAGCGGTCCGAGCCCTTGAAGAGCAGGTGCTCGAGCAGGTGCGAGAGGCCGGCCTCGCTGTCGCGCTCGAGCCGTGATCCGGCCGCGATCCAGAAGCCGAGCGCGACCGAGCGCACGGAGGGCATCGCCTCCGTGACCACCCGGACGCCCGAGTCCAGCCTCGTCAGCCTGTCGTTGCGGGCCACTGCCTGGCGCCGCTAGCGGGGCGGGCGATCGCGGTCGCGCCCGCGCGACCGGCCGTCACGCCCGTCGCGCCGCGGTCCGCGGGAGCCACCGTCACGGTCTCGCCCGGGGCGCGGACCGCCGCCACCGGTGCCAACGGACGCCAGCTCCTCGACGCTCTTGCCGGCAACGTCGGGATCTTCCTGCAGGCGCAGCCCGATGCGCCCCCGCTCGCGGTCGACTTCGACCACTCGCACGGACACCTCGTCGCCCTTGTTGAGTACCTCCTCGACCGTCGCCGGGCGCTCGCCCGGGGCGATGTTGGAGATGTGCAGCAGGCCGTCGGTGCCCTTGGAGAGCTCGACGAAGGCGCCAAAGGTCGTCGTCTTGACGACCTTGCCGGCGAACTCGTCGCCGACTTCGACCTCCTTCGTCATCGACCGGATCCGGTCGACCAGCGCTTCGCCCTGGATACCGGACTGCGCATACACGAGCACCTGACCCTCGTCGTTGACGTCGATCTGAGCCTCGAACTCCTCGGACAGGCCGCGGATCGTCTCCCCGCCCTTGCCGATCAGCAGGCCGATCTTGTCCGGGTCGATCTGGATCGTCGAGATCCGCGGCGCATACTCCGACAGCTCGGCGCGCGGGCCGTCGATCGCCTCGGACATCTTCTTCAGGATCGACTTGCGAGCCTCGTTCGCCTGGCCCAGCGCGTCGCGCAGGATCTCGAACGTCACGCCGCTGATCTTGATGTCCATCTGCAGCG
>DASZZG010000106.1:0-9333 GCA_035543355.1 Solirubrobacteraceae bacterium
CAGGGGTCCTGCGTCCTTGCCTGACGACGCCTGGACCTCGCAGTTTCAGGCACAACAGTACGAGAAGACCCACTACTAGGTGGACCTCGCCGACACCAGCGCGTGGAGTTGGACGCGCATCGCCGCCGGTGAGCTACGACGACGGTTCGACGAGGCGATCGTTGAAGGCGAAGTGGCGACCTGCGACATGGTGCGCCTGGAGTTGCTCCACAGCGCCCAGAGCGCGAGCGAGTTCAGCGCGTTGCGCCAAGATCTCGAAGCCGTAACGGACTGCCCGATCGGGAAGCAGCAGTGGGAGCGAGCGCTCGAGGTGTACGAACAGCTCGCTCACCAAGGCGGGCTGCACCACCGTGCTGTCAAGCATCCCGATCTCCTGATCGCCGCGGCGGCCGAGGCCGCTGACCTGACGGTGCTCCACTACGACGAGGACTACGAACGCATCGCGGCAATCACCGGCCAGGAGGTCCGCTGGCTCGCTCCGCGCGGCTCGCTTGGCTGATGTCTGTGGAGCTTGCGGACCTCGAGGTCGATCAGTTGCGCTCCGGTGGTCCTGCTTAAGCGTTCGATGACCCCCGGGCTCATGTGAGGCTGTAGAGCTGCCACTCCGCCGGTAGGCCCTTGAGCTCGTGGACTCCCCGGTCGGCGAAGGAGAGGTCTGAGCCCGCGACCAGCTCCTTGACCGTGCTCGAGACCAGCACCTCGCCAGGGCCGGCGATGGAGGCGACGCGGGCGCCGACGTGGACGGCGATGCCGCCGACGTCGTCGCCGATCAGCTCGCATTGGCCGGCGTGCACACCGGCGCGTAGCTCGACGCCCTGCTGGGCCGCCTCGCGCACCGCCTCGCGCGCGCACTCGAGCGCGGGCGCCGGTCCGTCGAACAGGGAGAGCGTGCCATCGCCGATCGTCTTGACCAATCGGCCGTCGAAGCGCTCGACCAGCGAGTGCATCGCGTCGTGGTGGTCTTCCAGCACCGCGCGCCAGCGGCGGTCGCCCAGCTGCGCGGCACGCTCGGTCGAGCCAACGATGTCGGTAAACAGCACGCTCGCCACGCGCCGCTCGACGCGCGCGGGCCGCGCGCCCGTGAGGAACTCCTGCGTCTCGTCCAGCAACGCATCCATATCGCCCAGCCACGGCAGGTGGTCGTCGCCCTCCAACTCCACGAGGCGCGCGCCGGCGATGTGGCGGGCGATGTAGCGAGCGCCTTCGACAGGAGTGGTCTCATCGCGGCGGTGAAGGACGAGAGTCGGAGCCGAGATGCTCGCAAGGCTCGGCCGCATGTCGTAATCGTGCATGCTGTCGACCACGGCGCGGAACATCGCCGGTGTCGTGGTCGCGCGCTCGAATGCCGCCATCGCCGCCACGGCGCGCTCGTTGCCGGCCAGGCTGGGAGCGAACAGCTCGATCGTCGCACCCTGCCCGAACCGCTCCACCCACTCGACGGTGCGTTCCCAGAACCGCTCCATTTGCTCGCGTGGATAGCCGGGCTCGAGGTCCGTCAGCTCTGATCCGCCCGGGAAGGCGCCGCACAGCACCAGCGCGCTCGTGCGCTGTGGGAAAGTCGCCGCGAACGCGGCCGTTGACGTTCCCCCCTCGGAGAGTCCGAACAGTGCGGCCTTCTCCACCGCCGCGGCGTCCATGACGATGCGGATGTCCTCCGTCCGCTCCGCGAGCGTGGGCGGGCGCGACACCGGGTCAGACGCCCCCATTCCGCGCTTGTCGAACACCGTCACGCGCGCGAACGACCCCAGGCGCTGCATGAAGCGCGCGTAGCGGCGATCCTGCCAGGCGATGTCCACGTGCGAGACGCCACCGGACACGAACACCAGATCGAGATCCCCCTCCCCGAAGACCTGATAGGCGAGGCTGAATCCCTCGCCTTCGGCGTAACCCGTGCTGGGCGGATCGATCACGGAGCGAGCCTACAGTCCTGTCGGCGAGCGCTCGGGACGCCCCACGAGTCGTAGCTCCTGCGTGATACATTCGCGCCGGTGTCACAGGAGGACGTCGCTCACGTCAGAGGACTCTTCGAGAAGTTCAGTCGTCGGGGCCTGGACGCCGCCTTCGACGACTATCACCTCGATCTCGTCTACCACCCGCGCGAAGACGAGCCTGACGCCAGTGTGCATGTCGGCCGCGACTCGTTCGAGCGTCTGATTCGCGGGTGGTATGAGGCGTTTCCCGAGATCACGTTTGACATCAAGGACGTAACCGACGCCGGGGACGATCTCGTCGTCTGCTCGACCATTCTGCACGCGCGCGGCGGCGCCAGCGGGGTCGACGTAAACGATCCCTACGTCTTCGTCTACAAGCTGCGCGACGGACTCGTCATCGAAGGCTGGGAGTACCGCACGACCGAAGAGGCCTTGGAAGCCATCCGCCGCCGCTCAGTGACCCAGGCGCGAGACGCTTAGCAAGTACCCTGGGGTGCCGGCGAGCGGCGCGGCTCTGGCGACCGGCGCTCTTGAGGCGACACCGCGCGGATGGCGATGTCCCCGGGGGCGTGCCCAGGAGCGTCAGGTCGACTCGATGTCGATCAGCAGCCCATCTGCGCGCGACGCCGCCGCGAGCGCCCGATCGAGCGTCACGAGACTTGCACCGAGGCGACGCGCCAAGGCGAGATAGGCGGCATCGTAAGCCGTGAGGCTGGTCCGCAGCTCCCAGATCTCGGCGGCGAGCACCAGGTTCGGATAGCGGATCGCTCGCAGATCGGCGAGCAGGCCGAGCACGCGGCCCGAACGGGGCTCCCGCAGCTCGCCGGCCAGCGAGTAGCGTCGCAGCACCGACAGCACCTCGACGTGAAAGTGCTCGGGAACGTGCACCTCGGCTTCCCGCCCGACGTGGTCGAGCGCCGCGCGACCGGCGCCGGAGCCGAGCAGGATCTCGACGGCCACGCTGGCGTCGAGGACGATCACCGCTCGCGTTCGGCGCGCAGGACGGCGGCCGGCCGCTCGGAGACCTCGAGCGGTGGAAGTGCGCCGGCCTCGCGCGCCCATTCGCCCATCGTCGGACGGACGGCGAGGTTGCGAAGCTCCTCGAGCAGGTAATCCGAGAGGCTGAGCCCGGCTTGGACGGCGCGCGACTTCAGCGCGCGATGAAGCTCAGGCGGCACGTTCCGAATCTGGACCATGGACATGCGCTTTACCTTATCAGCATGCGTAACGCATGCCGTCCGCCCTGTTGCAGGCAGAAGCGCCTCTCGAAGCCGCCGTCCGGATGGCGCGCGCTGGCTAACGTTGCCGCATGGCAGCGCGCATCGTCATCGGCACGTGCAGCTGGGCGGACGCCGGCTTCGTCGCCGACTGGTACCCGAAGGGGTTGCCGGCGGCGCAGCGGCTGCCGTTCTATGCCGAGCGTTTCGAGGGCGTCGAGATCAACTCGTCGTTCTACGCGGTCCCCGAGCGCGCGCAGGCGCAACACTGGGCGCAGGTGACGCCGGCCGGCTTCTCCTTCGATGTCAAGCTGCACCGGCTGCTGTCGCGTCACGCGGCGGCGCTCGACTCGCTCCCGCCCGAGCTGCGTGACGAGGCGCGCACCAACGAGCGCGGCCGCGTGCAGCTCACGCCGGAGCTCGAACGCGGCGTGCTCGACCGCGTGATCGAGGCGGTTGCGCCGCTCGAGCGGGCGGGCAAGCTGCGTGCGTTGCTGTTGCAGCTGTCGCCGGCCTTCTCGCCGCGGCGCCACGAGCTTGCCGAGCTGGATCCGTTGATCGAGCGCTTGGCGCCACGGCGCGTCGCGATCGAACTGCGCAACCGCGACTGGGTGGGGGAGGAGCGCGTGCGCGCGACGCTCGACCACCTGGCCGATCGCGGGGCGGTGTTCGTCTGCGTCGACGCGCCGCCGGGCGACCATCACACGCTGATGCCGCCGATCGACGCGGTCACGCGCGACGATCTCGCGTACGTGCGCGCGCACGGGCGCAACACGGACGGCTACCTGCGTGGGCGCAGCGTCGCCGAGCGCTTCGGCTGGGTGTACTCCGACGACGAACTGAACGAGCTCGCCGGTCGCGTGCGCAATCTCGCCGCTGACACCGAGGAGGTTCGCGTGATGTTCAACAACAATCGCTCCAACGACGCGCCGCTGGCGGCTAGGCGGATGCGCGAGATCTTCGGCCAGCCGCCGGGCGCGCTCGCGCGCCCCGAGGAGGCACAGTTGAGGCTCGCGTAGATGTTCTGGATGGTAGGGTCGCGCCCGCCATGGCACCGGTCTCCGAAGCGCGGCGAGCCAGCGCTTCGATGAGCCAGACGCTGCACGTCCTAAGTCGGCGCGAGGCGAACATCTTCGCCTGCGTCGCCGAGACGGTCGTCGCTCCGGCAGGGCCGCTGCCGCCGCTTGCCCGCACCGATGCCGTGTCGTTCTTCGACGACTGCTTGGGGCGTGCGCCGGCGATCAATCGGCTGGGCCTGCGCGCCCTGCTGCACGTGCTCGAGCTGCTGCCGCTGGCGCGAGGCTACGGCGCCCGCCTTCGCCGGCTCGAGCCGGCGCGGCGACTGCGTTTCGTCAGCGAGCTCGAACGTGGGCGAATGCGCGACGTCGTTCAGCCGCTGCGGGCACTGGCGCAGCTGTCCTACTACGGCGATCCGCAGGTCATGCTGGCGCTCGGCTATGACGCCGGGGCGGTGGTCGACCGCGGCCGCGCGCTGCGCGCCGAGGAGGCTCGCTGGTGAGTGCGGCGGCGATCAGGGCGACGGGCTCGGAGGCCTACCGCGACGGCAGCGGCACTTTCCATCCGCCCGAGCGCCGCATCGTCCGTGGCGCCGAGCTGGAACGCGATCGGACGATCGAGGTCGACGCCTGCGTGATCGGCTCGGGCGCCGGCGGGGCGCCGGTCGCGAAGGAGCTGGCGGAGGGGGGAATGCGCGTCGCGATCCTCGAGGAGGGCGACTGGTGGGAGACCGACGAGTTCACCGCGCGACCGCGCGAGATGACGCTCAAGCTGTACCGCGACGCGGGGCAGACGACGACCGTCGGGCGGCCGCCGATCCTGCTGCCGCTGGGCCGCGCCGTGGGCGGCACGACGCTGATCAATTCGGGGACGTGCTTTCGCACGCCGGCGTCGGTGCTCGAGGCGTGGCGGCACGAGGCGGGCCTGGAGGCGTTGACCGAGGAAGAGCTCGAGCCCTACTTTCGCCGCGTCGAGCGCCTGCTCAACGTCGCCCAGGTGCCGCCGGAGCTGGCCGGGCACAACGCTGAGGTGGTCAGGAGGGGCGTCGAAAAGCTTGGCTGGTCCGGCGACTACCTCTACCGCAACGCGCGCGGCTGCGTCGGTTCCGGCGTCTGCGCGTTCGGCTGTCCCACGGGGGCCAAGCAACACGTCGGCATCACCTACGTGCCGCGCGCCTGGGCGGCCGGCGCGACCACCTACACCGGCGTCCGGGCGGAGCGGATCGAGCGCGCCGGCAGGCGGGTCACGGGGGTGCTGGCGCGGACCGCGGCTGGCGCTGCGCTGCGCGTGCGCTGCGAGCACGCGGTAATCGCCTGCGGAGCGCTGCAGACGCCGCTGTTTCTGCGCCGCCAGGGAATCGGCGGCGAGTCCGGGATGCTGGGGCGCAACCTCTCGATCCATCCCGCGACGGTCGTGCGCGCGCTGTTCGACGAGCCGATCGAGATGTGGCGCGGTGTGCCGCAGTCCTACTACGTCGACGAGCTGGCGGAAGAGCGAGTGATGCTCGAAGGCGCGGCCGGTCCGCCCGACTACATCGCAGCTTCGATCGGGCGTGCGGGCGCCGAGCACCGCGCATTGATGGAGCGCTTTGCGAACCTCGCCCAGTTCGGCGTGATGGTGTCCGATGTCAGCCGCGGCGAGGTGCGCGAGCTGTTCGGCCGGCCGCTCGTGCGCTACGACCTCGAACAAGCCGACGTGCGCGCATTCGAGCGCGGGCTCGCGGCGCTGGTCGAGATCTACTGGGCGGCTGGCGCACGCGAGGTGATCCTTCCCGTGGCCCGCATCGGCACGCTGCGCGGCGGCGACTCGGCGCCGCTCACCGCTGCCCGGCTGCGCGCCGGCGAGCTGGGCCTGATGGCGTTTCATCCGCTGGGAACGGCGCGCGCGGGGGCGGATCCTGCGCGTTCCGTCGTCGACTCAGACGGTCGTGTCCACGGGTTCGAGGGGCTCTACGTCGCCGATGGCGCGGCGGTGCCTTCGGCGCTCGGCGTCAACCCGCAGATCACGATCATGGCGCTGGCCACGCGACTCGCGTATCGATTGCTCGGATCGGCGCCGCCAAGCGACGAGCCCGCGCCCGAGCGGATGGCGCGTCCGCGCGTGGCGGCCGCCCACTGAGGGTGTGCGCATCGGTCGATCCGACGCTGCACAATGCCCGTCTGCATGATCGCCCGCGCCGACGCCATCGCTGCGCTCGCCTCAGATCCGTTCGACGTCGTGGTGATTGGCGGAGGGATCACCGGCGCAGGCGTCGCGCTCGACGCCGCCGCGCGGGGCTACTCGGTCGGCCTGGTGGAAAAGGGGGACTATGCGGTCGGTACCTCTTCGCGCTCGAGCAAGCTCGTCCACGGCGGTCTGCGCTATCTGCAGCAGTTCGACCTCGGGCTTGTGCGCGAGGCGTTGCTCGAGCGCCAGTTGATGGTCGCGCTCGCGCCGCACCTGGTGAAGCCGCTGCCGTTCGTGGTGCCGGCGTTCGACGGCGCCCGCCCCGATCGCATCATGGGGGTCGGCCTGAACATGTACGACGTGCTCGCCGTCGACAAGCTGCGCCGCCCGCGCGGCGGACGCGCCCGTCGCCGGCGCGGTGACGATCCGCCGGACGCGAAGTCGGCCAACGCTCCGGCGGCCGAGTGGAGCCCCGAGCGCCATCGCGTGATCTCGGGCGAGGAGGTGGCAGAGCTTGCGCCCGCGCTCGCCGCTCGCGCCCCGACCTCGGGGTATCTGTTCTATGACTGCCAGACCGACGACGTGCGGCTCGTGCTCACCGTGCTCGGCGAGGCCGAGCGCTTCGGTGCCGTCTGCGCCAACCGCCTCGAGGCGATCGAGTTGGTCGAGCGCGATGGACGCACCGCCGGCGTCAGCGTGCGCGACTCCGAGAGCGGGGAGGAATTCCACGTGCGCGCCGACAACGTGGTCAACGCGACCGGCGTCTGGGCCGACCGCCTGCGACCCGAGGAGTTGCGCGACGAAGCCGAGGTCCCGGTCATCCGGCCCAGCCGCGGCACGCACATCACGCTCTCGAGCGACGACCTGCCGCTGCGCTGCGGCATGATCGTCCCCGCTACCGCGGGGCGCACGATCTTCGCCCTGCCGTGGCATGGGCACTCGTTGATCGGTACCACCGACAACGACTACGACGGCGACATCGACCACGTGCGCCCGTCGGACGACGACGTCGACTACCTGCTGGAGGGGACCAACAGCTTCTTCGGCGCCGACCTCGGGCGCGGCGACGTGGCCGGCGCCTATGCCGGAGTGCGGCCGCTGATCGCCACCGGCGACACCAAGAAGTCGGTCGACATCTCGCGCCGGGCGGAGCTGTACGAGACCTCCTCGGGGATGATCACGATCACCGGCGGCAAGCTGACCACCTGGCGGCGCATGGCCAAGATGGTGGTCGACCGACTGGTCGAGCGCGATGGCCGCGAGGCGCCATGCCGCACACACGAGATCCCGCTCGGCATGGCGATCGACGCGAACGAGCTGCCACGCGTCGAGGGGGTTGACGATCGCGCGTATCCGGCGCTTGCGGCGCGCTACGGCCACGCGGCGCACGAGGTCCTGCAGGTTGCCTCCGAGCGTGGCGAGCTCGCCCAACCCCTGGTCGGGGGCTGCCCGGACCTGCTCGCCGAGGTTGTCTTCTCGGCGCGCCGAGAGCAGGCGCTGGCCGTCTCCGACGTGCTACTGCGGCGTACCCGCGTGGGACTGCTGGCTGCGCGCGAGCTCTGCGCCCCGGGTTCCGCCGCGCCAGAGCGTGTGGCACGGGCACTCGCGGGCGAGTTGGGCTGGGACGAGAGGGAAGTTGCGGCGGCGGTCGAAGCCTTCCGCGCAGATGCCACCGACGAAGGCATCGTCGTAGACGCGTAACTTTCCTGCCTTCGATCGGTTAGAGCGCACATCCCCAGGACGACATTGCAGACCCCGCACCCACACGTTGCACGCCTTACGCGGCGTGCCCTCGCCCTCGCCGCTGCGCTCTGCTCGCTGCTGCCGGCCGCCGGCGCGCAGGCGCAGTACTTCCCCGCCGACCCGATCGACGGGCCCAGCGCCGACATTCGCGCGCTCGGCAACGTTGCCCTTGCGCGCGACGGAAATGGCGGACTCGTCTACATCCGACGCGAGGCCGGCAGCAACCACATCTTTGCCTCGTTCTTCTTCGGCGGGCAGTTCAACGGACCCGTGCGGATCGACCCCGGGCTGTCCGGTGACTCATCGCAACCTGTGGTCGGCGCAGGCGACATGGGGCGCACGGTGATCGTGTTCATAAACGGCGGTGTCCTCTACGGCGTCGTCAACCCCGGCGACGGCTCGCCGGTGACGCCGCCCGCGGCGATCGCCGGCAACAGCGGTGCGCCCGTGCTCAATCCGGCGCTGGGCGTGTCGACGCACGGGGTCGGCTACCTCGCGTTCATCGCTCCGGGGACCGGCAAGAGCGAGGACGTTCACGCTGCGCGGCTGTCCTCCGACAGCACGACCTGGTCGGTGCTCCCCGGCGCACTCGATTTCAACCCGCTCGACGATGCGGGTGTCGGCACGGGCCGGCCCGCGATCACAGCGCTTGCTGATGGCACCGGGCTGGTCGCGTTCGGCGAGAACGGCTCGATCTTCGCGCGGCGAATTGGCCGCACCGCCGCGAGCACGGTTATCTCGAGAGTGTCGTTGACCGACCTGGAGGGCCACAATGGCGGTGCCGCCGACCAGCCGTCGGTCAGCGGCCAGAACGACGCCTCCTACGGCTACGTCGCCTTCCGCCAGCTCTTCGATGACGGTGGCACGGCGCGCGCGCGCACGATCGCTCGCCGGCTGATCGGGTCGGACTTCGAACCGCCGCAGCAGCTCGACGGGCTGACCTTCCCCGTGGGCGAAGGCGCGGCGCGGCCCGTGCTCGCGGAGGACGGCAAGGGGCGCGGCCTGGCCGCCTCCTCGCGTGACAGCTCGTTCATTCCCTTCGGCTCCGTCCTCGCCAACGACGCCTTTTCCCCGGGCGAACAACTCGGCGCGCTCAACAACGGCGGCACATTCCCCTACGCGACGGCCGCGGTGGGCGAGAACGACACCGGCTTCATCGCCTGGCAGGAGGATCCCGGTGGCGGCAACCTCACCGTGAAAGTGCGCGACGAACACAAGGGCCAGTTCAACCCCGAGTTCCAGATCTCGCGTCCCGAGCT
>DASZZG010000107.1:0-8877 GCA_035543355.1 Solirubrobacteraceae bacterium
CAGGGGTCAGGTTCTTGCCGCCCGCGGTGATGATGATGTCCTTCTTGCGGCCGGTGATCGACAGGTAGCCGTCCTCGTCGATCGAGCCGAGATCGCCGGTGTGCAGCCAGCCGTCTTCGATCGCGCCGAAGCTCGCGTCCTCCATCTTGTAGTAACCGGCGAAGATGTTGGCGCCCTTGACCAGGACCTCGCCGTCGTCGGCGATCTTGATCTCGCAGCCTGGAAGCGCCCGCCCGACGGTGCCGAATTTGAAGTTCTCGACGGTCGAGTACGTGGCCACGGTGGCGGTCTCGGTCATTCCGTAGCCCTCGAGCACGGGGATGCCACAGGCGTAGAAGAACTCGAGAATCTCAGGCGCGATCGGCGCCGCCCCGGTGACGGCCTGGCGCACGCGGCCGCCGAAGATCGCGCGCACGTTCTTGAAGAGCTTCTCGTCGGCCTGCTCGAACGGCTTGCGCAGCGCCTCGGGGATCTCCTCGCCGTGCGCCATCAGCTTGCGCACCTTCAGGCCGAGCGCGACCCCCTGGCGGAACTCCTCCTGCTCCTTGGGCGGCGCCTTTTCGATCGCAGCCGTGGCCAGCGTGTAGATCTTCTCGAAGATCCGCGGGACCGAGGGGAAGTAAGTCGGCGAGACCTCGCTCAGCTCGGGCACGATCTGCTTCGGGTCGCCGCCGAAGTAGGCGATCGTCCCGCCGAGGTCGAACGAAAGCAATTGGATCAGCAGCGCGAACGAGTGCGCGAGCGGCAGGTAGAGGTATGTGCTTTCCCCTTCCTGAAAGATCGACAACACAGAGCACATGTCGAGCACGCTGCGGTAGTTGCCGTGGCTGAGCACGCAGCCCTTCGGCGGGCCGGTCGTGCCCGAGGTGTAGATGAACGTGAATGGATCATCGGGTGAGACCTGCGCGCTGCGGCGGTCGAGCTCCGCCTGGTCGCCGGCACGGCCGCGCTCGCGGACCTCGTCGAGGGAGATCGCGTCGTCGGCGGCCGCGGCCGGATCGATCACGATGATCGTCTCGAGCTTCGGCAGGCGCGCGCGTACGGCGCGGATCTTGTCGGCCTGTGAGGCGTCTTCGCAGACGATCGCGCGCGCCTCGGAGTTACCGGCCACCCACTCGCACTCTTCCGGGGCGTTGGTCGGGTAGATCGGGACGACAACCCCGCCGGTCGAGGAGATCGCGAAGTCGACGTACGTCCATTCGGGCCGGGTGGCGCAGAGGATCGACACCCGATCGCCGGATTCGATCCCGAGGTCGATCAGGCCAAGGGCGATCTCGCGAACGATCTTGCCGACCTCGGCATAGGTGACGTCATGCCACGCCTCGTCGCGCTTGAAGCGCACCGCAACGTCGTCCGCGTGTTTACTCGCCGCCAGGCCCAGCAGGTCGGCGAGCGTCTTCGAGCCAGTCGAGGTAGGAAGCCCGGTCGTGGTTGTGGCCTGCATCGCTCTCCTCCGAGGTCGGCGGTTGCAGGCGATTCTAGTGAGCTTGCGAACTCAGGGCGGTTGGCTGACCGGGCCGCCCGGGCCCGGGCCGGCTAAGGCGCCGTCGATCAGGCGTTCGCCGGTTCTTGCCGGCCGAGTTGTGTCTGTTCGTGCAGGTTGCCCAAGAAGAGGGTCTTGTCGATGCGGCCCTCGAAGATCGGTACGCCCATCTCCATGCACTTCGCGATCACGTCGCGACGGTCGAGTCCGGCTTCACGTGCAAGCTCGGTGGGCGTGAGGTGGATTGGCATTCGCTCGGTTCCTCCTGGGTGGACAGTAGACGCTGCCCTACGGTATACCGCGCGAGACGGATGGGCTCAAGTCTTTAACCGCTGCGCGGCTTCGCCGCTCCGCTCAGGGCTCTCCCGGCTCCGCTTCGCGGGGTACTGCGGAGCGCTCGCTCCGCCGGTCGAGCAGTTACACCGGGTTCGGCACGTCGATGAAGACGTGGCGCACGCCGAAGCGCTCTGCCAGCAGGTCGCCGAGACGACGCACGCCGAAGGTTTCGGTCGCGTAGTGGCCCGCCGCGATGAAGTGGATCGCGGCCTCGCGCGCCTCCGTCATCACTGACTCCGTCGGCTCGCCCGTGAGGAAGGCGTCAAAGCCTTGAGCGATCGCCTGGCTGATGTCGCGCGCAGCGCCTCCCGAGACGATGCCGATCCGGCGCACGCGCTCGGGACCGAAGTCGAAGTGCAACGGATCGCGCGCCGTCAGCGCGCGTACCCGGTCGACCAGCTCGTGTGCCGGCAGGCCGGGGTCGGCGAAGCGGCCTGCCATTCCGATCGCGACGCCGCGATGAACAGCGAACGGTTCGAGCTTTTCGCAACCGAGCCCCCGTGCGAGTAACGCGTTGTTGCCGATCTCCGGATGCGCGTCGAGCGGCAGGTGGTAGGCGGCGAGGTTGATCTGGGCGTCGAAGAGAATTCGCAGCCGGTGCGCGAGCGCAGGCGTAAGCCCGCGCGGCTGGCCCTCCCAGAAGAGCCCGTGGTGGACCAACAGCAGCTCGGCCCCCTCGGCCGCTGCGCGCTCGAACAGCTCGAGCCCCGCCGACACGCCGGTGGCCACCAGTCCGACATCTTCGGCGCCTGGAACCTGGAGACCGTTCGGCCCGTAGTCGTCGAACGCGGAAGGGTCGAGCAGTTCGTCGATGTAAGCGATGACGTCCTTGACGGGGAGCATCTCAGAGCAGGCGGTTTTCGCTATTCCCGGCGTTTTGCAACGTGGCGCCTAGACGCTACAGTCTGTGGTTCCGAGGGGAAGCCAGCATGGAGACGGAGAGCTCTTTGAGGCAGGAGCAATGGCTGCAGTAGCTCAGTCGGCCGCGTTGCCGACTCAGAGCGACTATTCGAGCGACTGCCCGGACGGCCTCCTGGTCGCACGCACGCGCGCCGGCGACGATCGCGCGTTCGAACAGCTGTACCGGCGCTACCGCCGGCGAATCTCTGCGCATGTGTACGGCATGGTCGGCGACCACGGGCGCGCCGAGGACATCACGCAGGAGGTATTCGTCTCGGCGCTGCGTCGCATCCGCGCCACCGAACGGCCGATCGCCTTCTCGCCGTGGGCGCATGAGATCGCGCGGAACGCGTGTATCGACGAGTACCGGCGTAACCAGCGCAGCGCGCAGGAGGTCTCCTACGACGCCGACGATGCGTACGGTCAGCGCCCGATGCTCGATCGCCTGCCCATGCGCGACAGCTCGCCCGAGGACGCGCTCGAGACCAAGCAGCGTGTGGTCGACCTCTGCGGCGCCTTCAGCGGCCTCTCTCCCGCGCATCACAGGATTCTCGTGCTGCGCGAGTTCGAGGGCCTCTCGTATCGCGAGATCGGCGAGCGCATGGAGATGAGCCGTCCCGCCGTTGAGAGCACGCTGCTGCGAGCGCGCAGGCGCCTGGCGGCCGAGTACGACGAGCTTGTCAGTGGCCGACGCTGCGAACGCGTTCAGCGCATCATCAGCGACTCGCTCGCGAGCGACCTGGGAGTTCGTGATCGCCAGCGGCTTGCGCGCCACATCTCCCACTGCCAGCCGTGCCGCGCCCTGGCGCGTGCTGCCGCGTTACCCGATGCGGCGGCCTGCTCCGGCGTGCGGGAGAAGCTGGCTGCCCTGATTCCACTGCCCTTCCTGCCCGGCGCCTGGCGACACGGTGGTGGGGCGATCTCCGCGGGTCGTCCTTTCGAGCAGCTCGCCACGCAGGCGGCGACCGGCGGCTGGGAGCGCGCCGCGGCTGCTGTCGCCACGCTGGCGATCGCGAGCTTGGGTGCGGGCACGGCGCTGCAGCCCAGTGGACCGGGGCGCACGTCGTCGCGGGCCCCCGCTGGGAAGCCGGCCCAGATTCAGGGGATCGGCAGCGCGGCCGCCCGCGCCGATCGCCCGGGCGTGGCCGATCCCCGGCGCCCGTCGTCCGGTGGTACGGCAGCGGTGTCTGGGCGCGACCGGGGAGGCAGCACCACCCTCCCAGGTGCAGGCGGGGCGGCTCCTCCCAGCGTTCGGCCCGGCAGCGTTCCGGCCGACCCGACGGGAGCGGCGCGCACGACCACCGGTGCCGACCGCGCAGCCGCATCCCGACCTACGAACGGCTCCGCGCCGCCCGCGAAACCGATGTCTCCCTGTGGGGCCTCCTGCGTTCCGTCCGCGCCGCCGCGCCTGGACCCGCCATCTCCCAGACTGTCAGCGCCGCCGCCGCCGCCGCCTCCGCCACCGCAGCCGAGGTCCCCGTCGGTGGCCGGTCCGCCAAGCGTCCCGTCGGCGCCGAGAGCTCCCTCGCTGCCGACCCCCGGCGCTTCGGGGAACACCGCTCACGACGCCCCCGGATCGTCGCCGCTGGGCCCTTGACTCACGTCGAGCGGGCGGCTAGGGCTATGCGATACTGGCCGATCTCGGGGCGTGGCGCAGCCTGGTAGCGCGCACCGTTCGGGTCGGTGAGGTCCCCGGTTCAAATCCGGGCGCCCCGATTGCCAGCAACCCCCGCCGACACGGGGGTGTTCTTGTGTCATCTAGAGGAGTTTGATCAGCGCGGTGATCCCGACGACCACGATCACCGCGCGCAGCGCGACCGGCGGCAGGCGACGGCCCACGCCGGCGCCCAGCTGCCCGCCAACCGTCGACCCCAGCGCGATCAGCAGCGCCGGCGTCCACGCCACATCGCTGGCGATCACGAAGACGATCCCGGCGATCAGGTTGACGAGCATCGCCAGAACGATCTTGAGCGCGTTGATGCGTTGCGGATCGTCTGCGAGACCAAGCCCGAGGATCGCGAGCAGCATGACGCCTTGGGCGGCGCCGAAGTAGCCCCCGTAGAGACCTGACCCCGCCACCGCCAGCGTGGTCAGCCGCTCCCGACCACGTGATGGCGATGCGCGCCGGTCGGAGAGCCGCCGCGTCAGCCACGGCTGCGCCACGATCAGGACGAGCGCGATCGCGATGAACAGCGGCACGATCTCCTTGAACGCCGATCCGGGGAGCACCAACAGCGTCACCGCGCCGGCGACGCCCCCCAGGACCGAGGCCGCGCCGTAGCGGACGACACGTGGGCGCTGGTCCGTGAGCTCGCGCCGGTAGCCGTACGCGCCCGACAGCGAGCCGGGAACCAGGCCTACCGTGTTGGACACGTTCGCGACGATCGGCGAGTAGCCGAACGCGAGCAGCACGGGGAAGGTGACCAGGGTGCCGCTGCCCACGACCGTGTTGATCGTCCCCGCGGCGATGCCGGCGGCAAAGATCGCCAGCGCCTCCAACGCGCTCATCTAGCGGAATGCGCACCGCGACGCCGGTGGCGGACACGGGCGGGTTTGCGTTGGCGGCGGTAGAGGACCGCGACGCGCTCGAAGTGTCCGTTACGCACGCGGACGTTGACCGGAGGCGCCGTGGCGCCGCGAACGTGCCCGGGCGCCAGCGTGTAGCGCCCGGGCCGAAGTTGCAGGCGCAACGCTCCGCGGCGCTCCGCGCGGCGAGTCGCGACCGGATCGCGCGATCCTTGCCGGGTGATCCTCAAGAGCCCTGGGTACGGGTGTTCGCTACTGCAAGGCGCGGACGCCGGGGCCGGGCAGCTGTTGCCGATCGAAATCCGCGCCGCAATGCCGGACTTGTGCGGGTGAATCACGTACGAGGCCACGAGGGCAGCAACGACCACTGCGGTCGCCAGCACTGTCCGAGCTCTGCTCACCGCGCCGATGGCTAAAGCCTATGCCGGCGCTAGGACGGCTGTGCGCTGCCGGGACGTGGCAAGCTTGCCGGGCCGCCGATGCCCGAGCTGAGCGACCTCGATATCCGTTGCGTGCGCGCGCCCAACCCGGGGCCTTTCACGCTCGACGGGACCAACACCTGGATCCTCGGGCGCGACCCCTGCTGGATCGTCGATCCCGGGCCTGCGATCGCAAGCCACGTCGAGGCGGTTGCGGCTGAGGCGCAGGCGCGCGGCGGCGTGGGCGGGATCGCCCTGACTCACGACCACGCTGACCATGCGCAGGCGCTCGCTGAGCTGCGTCTGCGCTGCCGCGAGCCGCCCGTGGCGGCCGCTCGCGGAACCGTCGACCCGACGCTCGGCGATGGCGACTCCTTCGGCCCCCTGCGGACCGTTTCCACACCGGGACACGCCCCGGACCACCTGGCGTTCGTAACCGACGCCGGCGCGTGCTTTACCGGCGACGCCGTGCTCGGCACAGGCAGCGTCTTCATCGCATCGGACCCCGGCGCGCTGTCGGGCTACCTCAGGGGCCTGCGCCGGCTCCGCGAGCTCGAGCTCGTCGTGATTTGCCCGGGCCACGGTCCGCCCGTGTGGACACCGGCGGAAAAGATCGACGCGTACGTCTCTCACCGACTCGATCGTGAGCGCCGGCTGCTCGATGCACTCGGCCGCGGGCTGCGCAGCGCGGATGAACTGCTCGACGACGTCTGGGACGATGCTCCCGCTGCGCTTCGCCCGGCAGCCGCGCTCACGCTCGCTGCGCACCTCGACAAGCTCGCCGAGGAAGGGCGACTGCCGGCCGGCGTGCAGCGTCCAGTCGCGTCGTAACGAAGAACGGGAGATTCAGCCGCTCGGGCTGCCGACCGATGCTCCGGCCGCACTCTTGCTCGACGGCGGGGGGTAGGCGGCGGGCGATCGTTTGGCGCCGGAGCCCGGCGGAGCATTCGGATCGGCCGCGGGAGGCGATGGGTCATCCGCCGGCTTGTGGCTCCCGGTCCCGTCTGGTTCCGATCCGCCGGAGCTCGAGTTCGAGCCGGCGCCGTTGCGGGCGGGCGCCCCGACTGTTGGGAGCAGCGAAGTGACAGGGTCGCCAGCGTGACTGTTGGAGCCGGCGGGATTGGGAATCGGATTCGCGATAGCCGTGATGTTCTTCGATTCCGGGCCAGTCGCCGGGCTGATCTGGGAGGCGAGCTCGAGTCCGCTCGTGGGCTCGTCGCGGGCGCGGCGCGGGTATCGCCAACCGCCGGCCGGGCCGGAGACGCCCGCGGCGCGTCCCTGGGCCGGGGCGTGGGCCCGCGCGATCTTCGTGATGCCATCGGCGACGACGCCCTGCGCCCGCTGGGTCTCAGCCACCTGCGGATGCTCGGAGGCTGAGCCGGTGCCCGTGACCGCCCCGACCCCGCCACCCGTGACAACCGCGGCGGTGCAGATCAGCGCCGCCAGCTTCGTCGTGCCCAGTGCCCCGGCGTTGCCGCCCGCGAGCACCGATCCACCCCCGGAGCCCGCGCCGAACAGCTTCGAGACGAGCGCGATCGGACCGGGTACGCCGGGTATCAGCGCGGCGACCTCGCGCTCGGCCGATCGTAGGCCGACACGGTAGTCGCGGCAGCCCGCGCAGTCGCGCAGGTGACGGCGGGAGCGTCCCGTCCCCCGCACTCCCCGCCCGTGGGCGAGTGCAAGCTCGGCGCGGATCTCCGAGCAGCCTGCGTCGCGCGCTTCGGCGGCCTGGACGAGTCCCGCGCGCGCGCGCACGAGCAGCGACTTGATCGCCGGGACCGTGACATCGGCCGCATCTGCGAGCTCGGCGTAGGAAAGGCCGTTGAGCTCGCGCATCAGCAGCACGGAGCGCTGGGCCTCGGGCAGGCGCCCGATGTCCGACACGAGTCGCCGGAGCTGCTCGCGCTGCTCGCTCTCGCTGGGCGGATCGAGCAACGGACGGCGCGAGACGTCTGCCAACTCGGTCGCTGTCGGCACCGGCCGGCGCAGCTGGTCAATGCAGCGGTTGTGCGCTACGCGATACAGCCAGGCGCGCAGCGATATCGTCCGGTCATCCGCGCGCAAGGCTGAGTAGGCGCGCATGAAGACGTCCTGCGCGGCGTCCTCGGCGTCGTAGCGCGACCCTCCGAGCATCTGGCGCATGTAGCCGAACAGGCGCTGGCGGTAGCGATCGTGGATCGCGCCGAAGGCGTCGTCGTTGCCGGCGCGGAAGAGGGCTACCAGCTGGTCATCGCTGCGCAGCCGCAGCAGCGGGCCAGACAGACAGATCCGCGGGACGCTTGCCGGCGCTCTGAGTGCTGAGGCTTCCACGATAATCTCCTGGGGCGGTAACTGCCCGCGACTACGGAAGTTCCTCGATCTTCCCCGTTGCGCAGTAGGAGTGCGGTATGAGCCTCGGCCGTCGCATACACTGGGCCGCGCAAGGATCGACGCACTAGAGGGAGGATGGCTTTGCCGTATTTCAAGACTGATCAGGAGGTCTACGACAGCGTAGGCAAGCTCTTCCAGGAGCTCGCCGACGACGATGAGCTGGGCCCGAAGTTCCGCAAGGCGAACACGATCGTCCAGTACCAGTACCGCAACCCCGAGTCGCAGATCACGGTCAAGATGATCGACGGCGAGGACGGGCAGGTAGATCTCGGACCGACCAGCCTCGAGCCCGAAGTCGTGATGTCGATGGAGGCCGACACGGCGCACAAGTTCTGGCTCGGCAAGATCAACGTGACTGTCGCGCTCGCGCGCGGCCAGATGAAGGCCAAGGGCCCCGTCGCGAAGATCCTCAAACTCGTCCCGCTGGTCAAGCCGGTCTTCCCGCGCTACCGAGCGCAGCTGGAAGAGGCGGGCCGCAAGGACCTGCTCGAGGTCTGACGGCCGTGGCGGCGCCGAGTGAGGCCGAAGCCCGCCAGATGTCGGGCTTCAAGGACTTCTACCAATTCCTCGCCCCGACGCGGGTGGTCGCCGGCCGCGGCCTGATCGACGGCATCGGCTTCGAGTTCTCCAAGGAGGGCGCGCAGCGGGTGCTCGTCGTCACCGACGAGGTCATCCGCGGCACCGGGCTGATCGACCGGGTCGAAGAAGGGATCGAGGACGGCGGCCTCGAGCTGGCGGGCGTGTTCGACGAGGTGCTGCCGGACTCCGACACGGGCGTCGTCGAAAGCTGCGCCGCGGCGGCCTCAGAGCACGGGGCGGACGCCTTCCTGGCCGTCGGCGGCG
>DASZZG010000108.1:0-9024 GCA_035543355.1 Solirubrobacteraceae bacterium
TGCAGTCCGTCGGGGCTGCCGGCGACGACGGCGAGGGCGCCTGCGCGAGCGTTCGCCAGCGCGAGCAGCGCACGCAGCGTAGCCGCGTCCACGAGCGGCATATCGACCGCGCAGACGAGCACGCCACGGCCCGCGGAGCGCTCGAGCGCGTGGAGGATCCCCGTCAGCGGGTGGCGGGGCTCGTCCGGCTCGTTCCAGCGCGCGACGCTCGCGGGCAGCGCCGGCAGCCGACTGTCGCGCTTCGCGACGACCGCGACCTCGGCGCAGACCTCCCGCAGGGCGGAGATCGGATAGTCGAGCAGCGGCCGCCCTGCGAGCTCGATCGAAGCCTTGCCGAGCCCGCCCAGCCGTCTCCCGGCACCGCCGGCGAGCACCACGCCCACCGGCGTGGACGCCGCCGCGCCCTCGCCGTGCTCCGTTTCGGCCACGAGAGCAGCATAGAATCACTGCCATGGAAGGTTCGACGGAGCGCGGCACCGTCCGCAGCTGGCTGCGCTGCTACCGCTGCTGGTCCCAGCAGCTGGAGGTGCAGGTGCACTACGAGGGCGTGCATCGCATCGACCCCGAGACGGGCGAGCGCGCCGACGTCGTCGACGAGCTGCAGGAGGCCGTGGTGCAGTGCCTCGACTGCATGCACGACCAGCCCCACCTCGGCTTCCGCGACGGGCGCGTCGAGCCGATCGAGGATCGCTGGGAACGGATGATCGCGGGCACCCCGTGGGTGGCGTCGTGCACCGTCACGGTCGACCAGGACGAGGTAGAGACCTGCTCCGGCCCCGAGGCCGGCGATGCGCTCTCATACGCGGCCTTCGGCGACCACGGCACACGCGAGTTCTTCACCCACGTGCGCTTTCACAAGCACGACGAGGATCGGATCGTCGTGCACCTGCTGGTCGAGCTCTACGCGCGTTCGGCGGAGGAGGCGGCAGAGGTGCTCGAGGAGGCGGCCCGCGGTGCGCTCGCGATCACCTCGCTGGCCGAGGAGTCGCGTCCGCCGGCCGCGTCGGCCGACGACCAGCACTGAGTCGACCCGTCCTGGCGCGTGACGGCGCGCGATCAGCTGAATCGGGCGCGCAGGACCTTCTTGTCGAACTTGCCGACGGAGGTCTTGGGGACCTCGTCGATGAACTCGACGCGCTCCGGCAGCCACCACTTTGCAACCTGGCCCTCGAGGAACGAGCGAACGCCGTCGGCGCTCAGTTGGGCGTCGGACCGACAGACCACGCAGGCGCAGGGCCGCTCGCCCCACTTCTCGCTCGGAACCGCGATCACCGCCGCCTCGACGACGTCGGGATGGGCCATGATCGCGTTCTCGAGGTCGACCGACGAGATCCATTCGCCGCCGGACTTGACGAGGTCCTTGGTGCGGTCGACCAGCTTGATGTAGGAGCCGTGGCGAATCTCGGCGACGTCCCCGGTGCGCAACCAGCCGTCCTCGGTGAACTTCGCGCCGCTTTCGGGGTCGTTGTAGTAAGCGCTCGCGATCCACGGCCCCCGGACTTGCAGCTCGCCACCGGCCTGCTCGTCGATCCGCCACTCGACCAGCGGCAGCACGCGTCCCTGGCAGGCGCGCAGCGCGTAGCCCTCGTCCTGCGACAGCGTGTCGTCGGCAGGCAGCCGCGACTTCGCGGCCAGCGGGCTCGTCTCGGTCATCCCCCACCCCTGGATGATCGGAACGCCAAAGCGCTCGTCGAAGGCCCGGATCAGGCTCTCGGGCACCGCGGAGCCGCCGGCCATCACCTCCTCGAGGGTCTCCATGCGCGGCGGTGGGTCGAGCGCGAGAAAGCCCTGCCAGACGGTCGGCACGCCGGCCGAGCGCGTCACCCCTTCGGACTCGATCAGCTCGGCGAGCGCGTCGGGCGTCATCTTCGGTCCCGGAAAGACCTGGCGCGAGCCGGCGAGCGCCGCGGCGTACGGCAGGCCCCAGGCGTTTGCGTGGAACATCGGCACCACGGGCATGATCGAGTCGCGCTCGCGCAGGCCGACGGCATCGGGCTGGTTGACCCCGAGCGAGTGCAGCACGGTCGAGCGGTGTGAGTAGACGACGCCCTTGGGCCTACCGGTCGTGCCACTCGTGTAGCACATCGCTGCAGCGCTGCGCTCATCGAGCTCGGGGAAGGCGAAGGACTCGTCGCCCGTGGCGAGCAGCTCCTCGTAGTCGATCGCGCCGTCGCGCGCGCCGTCGCCGTCCGGCATCAGCACCTCGTACTCGACGCCCTCGAACTTCGGCATCGCCCCCGCGAGCGTGGCGTCGACGAAGATCACGCGATCGTCCGCGTGGCCAACGATGTAGCGCAGATCCTCCTCGAACAGACGGATGTTGAGCGTGTGCAGGACCGCCCCCATCGACGGCACGGCGAGATAGAGCTCGAGGTGGCGTAGTGAGTTCCATCCGAAGGTGGCCACCCGGTCGCCTGGCCTGATGCCGAGCTCGCGCAGCGCGCTCGCCAGCCGGCGCGCGCGGACCACGACCTCTGCGTAGGTCGAGCGCTCGACGCCGTGCTGGGTGCGCGAGACGATCTCGCGGCCGCCGAAGACGCGCTCAGCGCGCTCCGCGATGCCGCGGACCAACAGCTGCGTATCCATCATCAGCCCATCCATCGGCGCCCCCCGGCGGTGGCGGTCTACGCGCCCAGGCGCTGCTCGAGCGCCTCGAGCTGGTCGCGGAGCTCCTCGGGCAGCCGGTCGCCGAACTTGGCCAGGTGCTCCTTGATCGACGGGAGCTCGTCGCGCCACTCAGCCGGATCGACCTTCACCAGCTCGGCAAGCCCGTCCGCGGAAAGCTCGAGGCCGTCGGTCTCGATCGCGTCGACGCTCGGAACGAGGCCGATCGGGGACTCAATCGCCTCGGCCGTCCCGGCGCAGCGGCCGAACACCCATGCGAGGACGCGGCTGTTCTCGCCGAAGCCCGGCCAGAGGAAGCGCCCGCCGGAATCCTTGCGAAACCAGTTGACGTAGAAGATCTTCGGCAGCTTGCCGGCTTCGCCGCGGTCGCCGATCTCGAACCAGTGGCGGAAGTAGTCCCCCATGTGGTAACCGCAGAACGGCAGCATCGCGAACGGGTCACGGCGCAGCTTGCCGACGGCGCCCGCGGCCGCGGCGGTCGTCTCCGAGGCCATGATCGAGCCGAGGAAGACGCCGTGCTTCCAGTCGAACGCCTCGTGCACCAGCGGCAGGACGGTCGAGCGGCGACCGCCGAAGAGCATCGCGTCGATCGGCACCCCGGCCGGCTCCTCCCACTCCGCGGCGATCGCCGGATCCTGCGCTGCCGGAGTGGTGAAGCGGGCGTTCGGATGCGCCGCCGGGGTTTCCACGTCGGGGGCCCATTGGCCGGCGCGCCAGTCGACCAAGTGCGCCGGAGGCTCGTCCGTCATTCCCTCCCACCAGACGTCGCCGTCGTCCGTCAGCGCGCAATTGGTGAAGAGCGTGTTCGAGCCCACGGTGGCCATCGCGTTGGGATTCGTCCGTTCGCTGGTCCCGGGCGCGACGCCGAAGAAACCCGCCTCCGGGTTGATCGCATAGAGCTTGCCGTCGGATCCGAATTTCATCCAGGCGATGTCGTCGCCGATCGTCTCGACCTTCCAGCCAGGCAGCGTCGGGATCAGCATCGCCAGGTTCGTCTTGCCACAGGCCGACGGGAACGCCCCGGTCACGTACTTGACCTCGCCCTCGGGCGAGGTCAGCTTGAGGATCAGCATGTGCTCGGCCATCCAGCCCTCGTCGCGCGCCATCGCCGAGGCGATCCGCAGCGCGAAGCACTTCTTTCCGAGCAGCGCGTTGCCGCCATACCCCGATCCGAACGACCAGATCTCGCGCGTCTCCGGGTAGTGCACGATGTACTTGTTGTCAGCGTTGCACGGCCAGGGAACGTCCTCGGCGCCATCGGCGAGCGGGTGTCCGACCGAATGCACGCACGGCACGAAATCGCCATCCTCGCCGAGCACCTCGAGCGCGCCGCTGCCCATCCGCGTCATGATCCGCATGCTCACGGCGACGTAGGCGGAGTCGGTCAGCTGCACGCCGATGTGGGCGATCGGCGATCCGAGCGGACCCATCGAGAACGGCACGACGTACATCGTGCGACCGCGCATCGAGCCGCTGAAGAGGTCGTCCAGCAGCTCGCGCATCTCGGCCGGCTCGCGCCAGTTGTTGGTGGGCCCGGCATCTGATTCGTCCCGCGAGCAGATGAAGGTGCGATCCTCGACGCGGGCGACGTCGGCGGGATCGGAGCGGGCCAGATAGGAGTTCGGCCGCTTGGCGTCGGACAGTCGCTCGAACGTGCCCGCCTCAACCAGCTCCGCGCAAAGTTGGTCGTACTCCTCCGCCGACCCGTCGCACCAGTGGATCGCGTCGGGCTCGGTCAGCGACGCGATCTCCTCAACCCATTCGCGCAGCTTGTCGTGGTCGGTCGGCGCGGTGGTATCGGTGGTGGTGGTCGTCTCGCTCACTTAAAGCCTGCTCCTCGGTTCGCCTATCAACGAGCCTACTCGACGTTGTCTTGGGGTTGTCCCGGCGACCTTCGCGGCACAAGCACGAGCCGCTTGAACTCGGCCACCAGCACGCCGTCCTGATTGAACACCCTCGTGTGGACCCTGACGGTGCCGCGGTCGAGCTTGGACTCCGAGGGCTTGACCTCGAGCACCTCGGTCTCGCAGAAGAGCGTGTCGCCGTGAAACACCGGCGCCGGATGCTTTAGCTCCTCGGTGGACAGATTCGCGATCGCCTTGCCGGAGACATCGGACACGGACATACCCAGCGCAAGCGAATACACGAGCGGCCCGACCACCACGTTGCGCCTCTGCTGCGACTGCGCCGCGTAGACATCGTTGATGTGCAGCGGGTGGTGGTTCATCGTGATCAGGCAGAAGAGATGGTCGTCGGCCTCCGTCACGGTCTTGGCGGGCCAGTGCTTGTAGACCGCCCCCACCTCGAACTCCTCCAGGTAGCGCCCATACGCGTGCGCGCCGCTTGCCTCGCGGGCTGCCTGGTCGGTCTCGACGCTCGTCTGCTCGTCGTTGCTCATGCGGATGCGGTCTCCTCGATCGCGACGCTGGCTCGGGACGCGTCATTCTGCCGCCCGGCGCCGTCGCGTGCGTTCAGGCGTCGGCCGATAGCGTGCCAGGCGATGCTCGACAAGGCAGTCGCGGAGGCAGCGGCAAAGCAGGACCGATGGCTCGTGCGCGCGCTTGATCGAGCGGCCACACGGGTGCTCGGCCGCCTGCTCCCGCAGCGAATGCAGCTGCGTGCGATCGGGCCGTTGCGCGCTCTGCTCTACCGCGGCGATCGCGTCGAATGCCCCTGTTGCGGCGGGCGCTTCCGGCATTTCCTGCCCTACTGGAATCGCCTCGACTGCGTCTGCCCGCGCTGTTTCTCGCATGAGCGCCACCGCGCGCTGTGGCTCTACCTGCGCGAGCGCACCGACCTCTTCGAGCGCGACGGGACGCTGCTGCACTTCGCCCCCGAGGAAGTGTTCGCGCGGCGCTTCGCGGCGCAACCCAACCTCCGCTACGTCAGCGCCGATCTCGCGCATCCGCTCGCGATCGAGCACTTCGACATCACGCGCATCCCTCACCCTGACGAGAGCTTCGATTTCATCCTCTGTAACCACGTGCTCAACGAGGTGCCTGACGACCGCCGCGCGATGCGCGAGCTCGAGCGTGTCCTGCGTCCCGAGGGCTGGGCGATCGTGATGGTGCCGCTCGACCACGATCGCGCGGAGACTCTGGAAGACCCGGCGATCACGACCCCCGAGCAGCGCCGCGAGGCGTATCTCGAGCCGGGCAACCTGCGCCGCTATGGGCGCGACTTCGCCGGGCGGCTGCGCGACGCCGGCTGGACCGTGCGCGTCGACCGCTACGTCTCCGAGCTCGATGCGACCGCGATCGCCCGCTACGGGCTGCTGCCGATCGACGACGTGTTCTTCTGCACCAAGTCCTAGGGAGCGTCCCTCGAGGCCGGCGACGCGGCGGCGCGAACCGCCGACTCGATAGGTTTTGGGGTCGATGCGCAGCCCCCGCGACTTCTTCAAACCGCTGGCCGTCGCCGCCCCGGAGCCGCTGCGGGAGATCCCCGTAAAGCCCTCGCGAATGATCCACTTCTTCGACCCTTCGAACGAGAAGATGGCGGCCAAGCTGCCGGAGATCGCCAAGAAGACCGACATCCTGCTGGGCAACCTCGAGGACGCGATCGCCGCTGACAAGAAGGAGGCCGCGCGCGAGGGCCTCGTCCAGATCGGGCGTGACACGGATTTCGGCGACACCGCCCTCTGGACGCGCGTCAACAGCCTCGACAGTCCCTGGGCGCTCGACGACCTGACCCGCCTGGTGGGCGAGATCGGCGATCGCCTCGAGGTCGTCATGGTCCCGAAGGTCGAGGGCCCGTGGGACATCCACTACGTCGATCGGCTGCTCGCACAGCTCGAGTCAAAGCACGGTCTCGAGCGACCGATCCTGGTGCATGCGATCCTCGAGACGGCGCTCGGCGTGACCAACCTCGAGGAGATCGCAGGCGCGAGCCCGCGGATGCAGGGGATGAGCTTCGGTCCGGCGGACCTCGCCGCGTCGCGCCGGATGAAGACGACTCGTGTGGGCGGCGGGCATCCTGGCTATCGCGTCGTCGAGGACCCCGACCCCGACAACCCGGATGCGCCCCGGGCCTCGGCGCAGCAAGACCTTTGGCACTACTCGATCGGGCGCATGGTCGACGCCTGCGCAGCGACGGGCGCGCTGCCCTTCTATGGGCCGTTCGGCGACATCTCCGACGACGTGGGCTGCGAGGCGCAGTTCCGCGCCGCCTTCCTGATGGGCTGCGTCGGGGCGTGGTCGTTGCATCCGCGTCAGATCGAGATCGCGCGCCGTGTCTTCAGCCCCGACCCTGACGAGGTGATCTTCGCCAAGCGCGTGCTCGAGGCGATCCCCGACGGGCGCGGCGTCCACATGCTCGACGGCAAGATGCAGGACGACGCCACTTGGAAGCAGTGCAAGGTGATGGTTTCGCTCGCCGAGATGCTCGCGAAGAAGGACCCCGAACTGGCCGAGGCCTACGGCTTCGCGCCGGTCGCGCGCTAGGCGCTGCCTCAGGATGCGTTTCTTCGAGTACGAGTCGCGCCAAATCGTCGCGAAGGCCGGCATCCCCGTGTCCAAGCACGGGTTCGCCAAGACCGCGGCCGAGGCGCGCCGGATCGCCGAGGAGATCGCCGAGGGCACCGCCGGCGAAGCCGGTGGTCTGGTCGTGATCAAGTCCCAGGTGCTCACCGGCGGCCGGATGAAGGCGGGCGGCGTCAAGTTCGCCGACGATCCCGACGAGGCCGAGCGCTACGCCGCAGAGGTGCTCGAGCTCGAGATCAACGGCCACATGCCGCGCGGGGTGCTCGTCGACTCGAAGGTCGAGGTCGCGCAGGAGTACTACGCCGGCGTCGTCTGGGACGGCATCCGCAAGCGCCCGGTGATGCTCTTCTCGGACATGGGCGGGATCGACATCGAGGAGGTGGCGGAGAGCCATCCAGACCACGTCGGCCGCGGGCATTTCTCCACGCTGCGCCCGATC
The DNA here is from genome assembly GCA_035543355.1 of Solirubrobacteraceae bacterium. Classification (GTDB taxonomy): domain Bacteria; phylum Actinomycetota; class Thermoleophilia; order Solirubrobacterales; family Solirubrobacteraceae; genus DASZZG01. The sequence goes on from DASZZG010000108.1 coordinate 7,546, forward strand.
TCGGACTTCCAGGCCAAGCGGGTGATCGCCTCGATCGGTGTCAGCGGCTCGGCGCTCACCCGCGCGACCCCGATCCTCGCCCGCCTGGCGCAGCTGTTCATCGAGTACGACATGACGCTCGCCGAGATCAACCCGCTCGCGCAGCTGGCCGACGGATCGTTCGTCGCGGTCGACGCCCACATGGAGCTCGAGAACGAGGCTCGGCCGCGCCAGAAGGCGCTGCTGAAGGAGCTCGGCGTCGGCGACGACGAGACGCGCCAGGCGCGCGAACCGACGGAGTTCGAGCTGGCCGGCGAGGCGGTCGACGCGATGGACCACCGCGGCGTCGCCGGCAACGTGACCGAGTTCGACGGCAACCTCGGCCTGGTGATCGGGGCCGGCGGCGGCTCGCTGACGCTGTTCGACGCCGTGCGCGCCTACGGCGGCAAGCCGGCGAACTACTGCGAGATCGGCGGCAACCCGTCGGTGGCCAAAGCATGCGGCCTCGCCAAGCTCGTCCTTGAGAAGCCCGGCGTCGACAAGATCGCGGTGATGATGTCGATCGTCTCCAACACGCGCGTCGACATCGTCGCGCGTGGAGTGATCAAGGCCTGCGTCGAGCTGGGGTACGACCCCGCCGAGAAGATCGCGGTCTTTCGCATCCCCGGGGCCTGGGAGGACGAGGGCTTCAAGATCCTCAAGCGCTACGGCGTGGAGTACTACGACCGCTCCGTCTCGATGCACGAGGCCGCGAAACGGGCCGTGGAGAAGATCGGATGAGCGAGGCGAAGCCGAGCACGCGAGGCCGGAGGCCGACGGCCAGCGTCAAGAGCGCCGACCGGAAGGAGGCGCAAGGTGACCAGCCCGGGCCGGAAGCCGAGGGCCCCAATCAAGAGCGCCGACCGGAAGGAGGCGCAAGGTGTCTATTTTGATTGGCCCGGAGACAACCTTCATCGTCCAGGGAATCACCGGCCGCGAGGCGGTCAACCTGACGCGGGAGTGCCTCGACTTCGGCTCGAAGATCGTCGGCGGGGTCACGCCTGGACGGAAGGGCCGCGAGGTCCACGGGGTGCCGGTGTTCGACACGGTCGAGCAGTGCATCGAGCATCACGGCGGGCCGATCGACGGCTCGGTGGTCACCGTCCCACCCGCCTTCACCAAGGACGCCGTTTTCGAGGCGATCGAGGCGGGAGTCCGCCTGATCGTGATCGTCACCGAGCGTATCCCGCGCGGCGACGTGGCCGAGATGGTCGAGCTCGCGTCCGAGCGCGGCGCACGCATCATCGGGCCCAATTGCCTCGGCATCATCGTCCCCGGCGTCGCGAAAATGGGCGGCATCGGCGGCCCGGCGCGCGACGCCGCCAAGGCGTATTCGCCGGGACCGGTCGGCGTCATGTCGCGCTCGGGCGGGATGACCACCGAGATCTCCTCGACGCTGACCGCCGCCGGACTCGGCCAGTCGACCGCCGTGTCGATCGGCGGCGACGCGATCATCGGCTC
>DASZZG010000109.1:0-10279 GCA_035543355.1 Solirubrobacteraceae bacterium
GGCCTGGCTCGCGCTACGCGTTCTACAGCGTCGCGACCGATCGAGCCGGCAATCGCGAGGCCGATCACGCGCAGCCGGACGCGACAACCACCGTTGTCGCGCCGCGCCGACGCCACTCGCGCGGTCAGCGCCGCGGGCGGCGGCGCTGACCGCCTAGACCGAGGCCTCCGCGCCGGCTCGCGCCGGGCTCTTACCGGCGATCTCGAGCAGCTCCCGCAGCGCGTCCTGGATACCGCCGGCCACCAGATCGACGTCGGGCATCGCGTCGTAGTCGGCCAGCAGGCCGAAGTTGAGCGCTCCGTTGTAGGACATGATCGCGATCGCCAGGGCGTGGTTCTGCGGCAGGAAGGCGACGGGGTAGAGGTCCTGCAACTCGCGTCCGACGACGTAGAGAGGGAACTGCGGGCCGGGGACGTTGGTGACGATCAGGTTGAAGAGGCGCGTCGAGAAGTTCAGCCGCGACGCCTGCGCCATCACCGTCGGCGGGGCAAAGTTCTGCACCGATGAGAGCACCTCCGCGCCGACCGCCTGCTTTGACTCCTTCAGGCCATCCATCGCTTGCCTGACGGCCTGCAGGCGGGCAACGGGGTCATCGATGTAGACGGGCAGCGGTCCGCGCATCACCGCGATCCGGTTGCCGAGCTGATGACGCTCGTGCTCGGTTCGAATCGAGACCGGCACGAGAGCCCGCAATTCGAGCCCCTCGGTGCGCACGCCGCGCGACTGCAGCCACTTACGCAGCGATCCCGCGACGATCGTCAGGACCACGTCGTTGACGGTTCCGCCCAGCACGTTCTTGACCGCCTTGAAGTCCTCCAGGCGAAAGCGCATTCCGACGAAGCGCCGGTGAGGGCCGATCTCCACGTTCAGGGGCGTCGGCGGCGCCGGGTTGAGGCCCGCCCAGACGATCTCGCCGACGCCTTCGGCGGCGACGCGCAGCTTGCTCGCCGTCTCGTCGGGGCGTGTCGCGGCGCGCAGCGCGCGGCCGGCGAGCGATAGCGAGGTGCGCGCCATGCCGCGCACGCCGGCAAGCGCCAGGTCGACCGAGGACGGCTCGGCGTGGGGCTGCCAGGGACCTTCCTCCGGCGGCTCCGCGGGCGCGGGTACGGGGCTCAAGTCGAACAGCACGGTCGCGAGGTCGACGCCCGAGATGCCATCGACCAGCGAGTGGTGGGTCTTGGAGATCAAGGCGAAGCGGGGACCGCCGCCGTCGCTCGCGGGCTCGACGCCTTCGACCACCCAGATCTCCCACAGCGGCTTCGTCCGGTCGAGGCGCTGCGAGAAGATCCGCGCGGTCAGGCGAAACAGCTTCTCCTCGGTCGCCGGCGGCGGCAGCGCCGTGTGGCGGACGTGGTACTCGAGGTTGAAGTTCGGGTCGTCCACCCAGACTGGGCGGCCCGTCTCTAGCGGCGGGTTGGCGAGCTTTTGGCGGTAGCGGGGCACGAGGTGAAGACGCGACCGGATGTGATCGAGAAAGTCCTCGATCGCCGGCGCCGGCCCCTCGAACGTGGTCAGCGCTCCGACGTGCATGTGTGAGACAGGTCCCTCCTGCGCGAGGAACGATGCGTCGATCGCGCTCAGGCGGTCGAGATGCTGTTGCTGCGCCATGGTTGGTCTCCCGTTTCGTCGCCTGCCCCGGCCCGTGCGGCGGGCGTCCCAAGCCTAGTACACGCGACCGTAAATACGGGCCGGAATGGACGAGTGCCTGGGCGTGGCTGATGGTGGACATTGGGTGAGTCGATGCCGAGGCATCGGCGATCCCAATGGATGCCATCAGGCGCGTCCAGGCGCCGTCCAAACGGGCCGGTATTTATGGGAGCGTGTACGGAGTACGTCACCAGCGTCGTAGCCTGTGCGCCGCGATGACGCGCGTGCTCTTCGTTCACAACCTCGAGTCGAGCTTCATCGAGATCGACCGCCGCCTGCTCGAGCAGCGGTTCGACGTCGAGGACTGGTATCAGCCGCGGCCGATCGCGAACCCGCTGGCGATCCTGCGCGCCGTGGCGCGCTGCGACGTCGTCGTGGGCTGGTGGGCGCACTGGCACACCTTCCTGCCGATCACGTTCGCCTGGCTGTTGCGAAAGCCGTCGCTGCTGATCGTCGGCGGCTTCGACATCGCCAGCATCCCCGAGATCGGCTACGGCCACCAGCGTGGCGGCGTTCGCAAGTGGATCAGTCGCTGGACGATGCACCGTGCGCGCCGGCTCGCCACCAACTCCTACTACTCCCAGGGTGAGGTCGAGCGCAACGTCGGCATCTCCGCCGACCGCGTGGCCGTGATGCACCACGGCCTGCCCGATCCGTTCGGCGAGCTTCCCGCGAAGCCGTCCCCGCCGGTTGCGCTTACGGTCGGGATCGTCGACCGGGTGAACCTCGAACGCAAGGGCCACCGCCCGTTCGTCGAGGCCGCGGCGCGGCTGCCGGGCTTCTCCTTCGTACTGGCCGGGCGCTCGATCGACGACGCCGCCGACGAGCTGCGAGCGCGCTCGACCGACAACGTCGAGCTCACCGGTTGGATAGAGGACGACGAGCTGCTCCAGCGCTATCGCCAGGCCGCCGTCTACGTGCAGGCGTCGCAACACGAGGGCTTTGGCATGTCGGTCGCCGAGGCGATGCTGGCCGGCGCGATCCCGGTCGTGACCGCGGTCGGCGCGCTGCCGGAGGTCGTCGGAGACCTCGGTGTGCAGGTGCGCGACGCCGATCCCGATCGGCTTGCCGCCGCGATCGCGGCGGCGGCCGAGATGGGACCCGAGGCCGCGGCGGCCGCGCGCGAGCGCATCCTGCGCGAGTTCTCGCTCGAGCAGCGCGGGCGCAGCATCTGTGCGCTGGTGGACGGGCTGCTGTAGCTATCCGCTGGCGGTCTTCGCCGGCTTGATCGCTCCGTAGCGCCGCCAGTGGCGCTCGGGGATCTGCTGCGGATCCTTGTACCAGTACCACGTGCAGGGGTCCTTCGCGAAGTCCTCCGGCGGATCCGACGGGTACAGCGGATAGCCGCTCCACTGGATCGGCATCGACTCGTTCATGAAGGAGCAGTGGGTGCAGTACAGCGGAAACCCCTTGCGCCCGTAGGACCAGTCGTGTGCGGCGAGCGTGCGCCCGCCGCCGTTCGGTCCGTCGTAGGCGCCGTTGCGAACCAGTCGCTGACCGGACCCGCAGGGGTTCATCGTGAAGGTGACCTTCTCGTCGTCCTCGGAGATCTCGAAGCTCCCCGGATTGGGTCCGACGCCCGAGCCCGAGTGCGCCCGCCAGGTTGCCGCGAGCAGATACACGAGCTGGCGGCGATCGAGCGAGTTGATCGCGTCGTGGTGGCGCTTCCAGCCCTTTTCCATCGAGCTCTCCCACGCTTCGGCGACGCCCTCGTCGCCCAGCCGATCCTGAATGAAGCTGATCAGCGACAGCACCGATCCGGCCATCAGGTCGTGCAGCATCAGCCATTCGCTCTTCATCTCCGTACACAGCCGCCGCGCGGTCTCGGAGTCGCCGGCGTCGATTGCCTCGATCGCACGGTCCATCGTCGGGCGCGATAGCTGGGTTAGCTCCTCGTCGGAGAACCAGCGGTCTGACATGTCAGTCTCCTTGTCGTGCGCTGCGGACGTAGTCTGCGCATCGTGACCGACCACGACGCGTTACGCGACCAGCTCGCGAGCTACGCCGAGTCCAAGCTCGACGGCTTCGTCGAGATAGACGCGCTGGCGCCACTGCAGGGCGGCGCATCGCGTGAGCTGTGGGCGTTCGACGCGGTGCTCGCTAACGGCCGCCTGCCGCTGGTGTTGCGCCGCGACCCGCCGGGGTCCGACGATCCGGCCGGGCGCGAGCGCGAGTACCAGGTGCTGCGAGCGGCCCACCGCGCCGGCGTCGCGGTAGCGGAGCCGTTCTGGTTCGCCCTCCTCGGCGGTGCGGCCGGGATCGTAATGCGGCGCCTCGAGGGCGAGGCGATCGCGCGACGGATCCTGCGCGACGAGCGTTACGAAGGGGCTCGCACACGGCTCGTCGAGCAGGTCGCGCGGGCGGCCGCGACGACGCACGCGATCTCGCTCGACGAGCTCGAGCTGTTCGAGCAGCCTTCGGGTCCGCCGGCGGAGGCCGCGATCGGCCAGCTCGAAGGGGAGCTCGACCGGATCGGCGAGCCGCATCCCGCGCTCGAGCTCGGCCTGCGCTGGCTGCGGCGCAACTTGCCCCAGCCGCGGCCGCAAAAGCTCGTGCACGGCGACCTGCGCCTCGGCAACCTGCTCGTCGACGAAGCGGGTCTCGTCGGCGTGCTCGATTGGGAGCTGGCGCACGCCGGCGACCCCGTCGAGGACCTCGGCTGGCTTTGCATCCGCTCGTGGCGTTTCGGCGCCGACGCGCTACCGGCGGCCGGGTGCGGCACCCGCGACGAGCTGCTCGCCGCCTACGCGGCTGCCAGCGGGACAGAGGTCTCACGCGACGAGCTGCGTTTTTGGGAGGTCCTCGGCAACGCTCGCTGGGGCGTGATCTGCATGGCGCAGGCCGACATCCATCTCTCTGGCAGCAGGCGCTCGCTCGAGCATGCGGCAATCGGGCGGCGCACCTGTGAGCCCGAATGGGATCTGCTGGCGATGATCGCCGACCCGGTGGGCGCCTGATGCAGGATCGGCCCGAAGCGCACGAGCTGCTCGAGGCGCTGGCGGCGTTCCTGTTAGCCGACCTCACGCCGCGCGTCCCGAGCGAGCTGCGCTTTCAGACGCTGGTGGCGGCCAATTGCGCGGCGATCGCCGCGCGCGAGTTCAAGGCCGGCGACGACGCCGTCGCGCACGAGGCGCTGCTGCTGAGCGAGCTGACCGACCCGGGCCGTTTCGACGCCGGACGCGACCCGAAGGCGTGGGAGATCGAGCTGCTGCGCGACCGCGACGAGCTGCATGCCCAGCGCGTCGCGCTGGCGAGCGCGATCCGCGCGGGCGAGTTCGATGACAGATGGGGGCAGGCGGTCGCCTCGCTGCGTCAGGCGACCGCCGCCAAGCTCGCCGTCGCCCACCCCGGATACGACGAGGTCTCAGATGATGGACGCGACGGCTAGCGAGGCCGCAACACCGCGGCCGATCGGGGCAGGCGCCGCTACGATCAGCACGGACGACCACTAGGAGGCGCCCGATGGCGTGGGACTTTTCGACCGAGCCGGAGTTCGAGCAACAGCTGGAATGGATGCGCGCATTCGTGCGCGAGGAGATCTGGCCGATGGAGACGCTCGATCTCGACATGGGGCAGATCAAGCGGGCGTTCGAGCCGCTGCAGGAGGAGGTCAGGCGACGCGGGCTGTGGGCGGCCCATCTCGATCCCGAGCTCGGCGGCCAGGGCTTCGGCCAGGTCAAGCTCGGGCTGATGCACGAGATCCTCGGCACGTCGCCGCTGGCGCCCTTCGCCTTCGGCAACCAGGCGCCCGATTCCGGCAACTCCGAGATCCTGGCGCTAGCCGGTTCACCCGAACAGAAGGAGGAATACCTCCATCCGCTGCTCGCGGGCGATCTGCACTCCGCCTTCTCGATGACCGAGCCCGGCGCCGGCGCTGACCCCACGCTGCTGGCGACGCGTGCCGTTCGCGACGGTGACTCCTACGTGATCAACGGCCACAAGTGGTTCTCCTCCAACGCGTCGATCGCCGACTTTCTGATCGTGATGGCGGTGACCGATCCCGAGGCACGGCCGCACCAGCGCGCGTCGATGTTCATCGTGCCGACCGACACGCCCGGCGTGAACATCCTGCGCGACGTGCCGACGATGGAGCATCCGCAGCAGCAGTACGGCAAGCTCGGCGGCCACGCCGAGATCCTCTACGAGGACGTGCGCGTGCCCGCCACCAGGCTGCTCGGCGCCGAGGGGGCCGGCTTCCTGATCGCGCAGCAGCGCCTTGTCCCCGGACGTATTCATCACTGCATGCGCTGGCTCGGCGTCTCGCGGCGCGCTTTCGACATGCTCTGCGAGCGTTCCCTGTATCGACGCGCGTTCGGCACGACGCTTGCCGAAAAGCAGACGGTCCAGAACTGGATCGCGGACTCCGCCGCCGAGATGCAGGCCGCCCGCCTGATGACGCTTCACGCCGCATGGGTGATGGACACGCAGGGTGCGGGCGCGGCGCGCACCGACGTGTCGCTGATCAAGTTCTACGGCGCGAAGGTGCTCCACGACGTGATCGATCGCGCGCTCCAGGCGCATGGATCGCTCGGCTATTCGACCGACCTGCCGCTCGAGGCGATGTATCGCTACGCGCGCGGCGCGCGCTTCTACGACGGCCCGGACGAGGTGCACCGCCAGTCGGTGGCTCGCCAGATCCTGCGCGGCTATGAAGCGCCTGCCGATGGCGTCCCGACCGAGCACGTGCCGACTCGGCGGGCGGCTGCGCAGGAGAAGTTCGCCGACCTGCTGGACGCCGTCACGATGAACGACTGAGCAGGCGGCCCTGCGATGCGCGTGCGTGTTCTCGTGGTGGCGCTGGCGATACAGCTGCTGCTCGGAGCTGCGCTGATCTATGTGGCGGTCAACGGCTTCCCGGTGCTGGGCGGCCGCTGACGCCGGCGGCGCCGTCGGCGGTCTGATTGCGTATGTTGGTGCCAGGCGAATCGGGAGGCAGCGCGTGGGACCCAGGGGAGCAGGGACGAGGCGGATCTTCGTAGTGGCGGCGTCGATCGGACTGGCGCTGGGCGTCAACGCCCGCGCCGACTACGGCGGCGGCACCTCTGCGCCGCCAGGTCCGCCGGCCGCCGACGTCACCGCCAACGGCAATGCCGTGTACGACCAGGCCCATCTCTCGTTCAAGCCCGAGAACGTCGCAGTCGCGGTCGGGCAGGCGGTTCGCTGGACCAACACCGACCCGGTGGTTCCTCACACCGTCACCGAGGACCACGGGTTGTTCGATCTCGCCGGGACGTACGGCATGACGCCCGCCAACCCCGCCGGTTTCGCTCCAGGCACGTCAGTTCAACGCGACTTCGAGGCCGGAACCTTCAGCTACCACTGTCGCGTGCACGGGGCCGCCGCGATGCACGGCACGGTGGCGGTTCCAGTCACGCTCACGCTCGGCTCCGCCCCGGCCGCCTACAGAGCCGCTGTGGCCTTCAAGAAGGTCAAGCGCCACCGCCGCGGCGGTCAGAAGCGCGGGCCAAAGGGCAAGCCCAACCCCGCGCCGACGCCGCCGGGGATGACGCCCGGGCGCCTGATCCATGCCGTTTGGGCGTCGGCCCCGCCGGCGTCTGGACTGGCGTTCGACGTGCAGTTCCGCCAGAACGGCGGCGACTGGCAGGTGCTGCGCGCAGACAGCTCGCAGATCGCGGCGGATCTGCCCGGTGCCCCGGCGGGGACACTGGTGGAAGTGCGCGCTCGGGTGAAGAAGGCGGGTGACGCCAACGCCGCGAGCGACTGGTCACCACAGGCGTCGGTCACGGCGTAGCAGCGATTGGGCTGGGCCCGGCGTTCAGGCCATCACGGCCTGGGGCCCCGGCTTGCGGCGCCCGGCGCGCCACGCGACCGGCCACACCAGGAAGGCGACCACGCACACACAGGCGGCGACCGCCAGCGGGATCTGCCAACTCCAACCGCGCTGAATGCCGATCACCACGGCGTTGTTGGCTGCGTGGGCCATCATGCCCGGCAGCAGGCGGCCGGTCTTGGCGTAGAGCAGCGACCAGATAAAACCGACGGCGAGCCGATCGATGAACAGAGCCGGCGCGAACTCGAGATGTGCCGCGCTGAAGACGGCGGCCGTGATCGCGGCTGCCGGCCAGACTCCGCGCCAGCGCCGCAGCGCACCGAACAGTACACCACGAAAGAGGATCTCCTCGCAGATCGGCGCGAGCACGGCGATCGCAAAGAAGGCGCCTATCAGCACGGGCGCCGCCGAATGGCGATACGGGCCGAGCTGCGATCGCATCGAGCCGAACGTCAACGCCGGTGGCGCGAGCAGCGCTGCGAACAGGAGCACGAACGCCAGCAGCGAGAGCGACGCCCAGCCCGCGCTGCGCCAGAAGCGGACGCGATCGAGGCCAAATTGCCGGGCGGTCGGGTGTCCGTAGAGGCGCGCTACGACGAGCGCGCTGGCGAGGATGACCAGGCTCTGCAGCGCTCCCGCGACGAGGTCGAACGCCGGGCGCGTGCTCAGCCTGTGACCGCCGACGGCGAACGCGGCGACGAGCGGAAACGCGAGCAGGACCGTGAAGCCGATCGCGAACAGCGACGCCCACAGCCAGGCGATCGCCGGCCAGCGCAGCGTGACCGGGCCCAACGTCGACGCCTCGGCCCGGGGACGGGGCTCGGGCAGGCGCGGGACGTGGTCTGACAGGAGCAGCAGGTAAGGATCCCCGCGAGCGATGTATTCGAGCGTCGCGCGCAGCATGCGCTGAACCGGGCGCGGCTGACGCCCGGCGATCAGGAGGCATGGCAGGCTCACGAGCGCCGTCGCAGCCAGCAGCCAGGTCGCCAAGTAGCGTACGAAGAGGGTCGCGGGCGCTCGCACCAGCCAGGCCAGCGTTCGCCTGCGCTCGATCGTGCGGGGCGCCAGCAGCTCGATCCGCGCCGGCTCTCCGCGGCCCAACGGACCGAGCACGTCGGTCGCGAGCCAGGCGAAGGCGCGTACGCGGTTGATCCACCCGATGAACCGCGCGAGCGCAACGTGCCAGCGCACCGGCAAGCACCCGCGCACGAGCACGATGCACCACGCCAACGGCAGCGTCAGCGCCACCGCGAGGCGACCGATCAGCGCCACCAGCAGGGCAAGTGGGCCGAGAACGATTCTCAGCGCCGCGATCGGGCGGCTGCGCCTCGCCGGACTGTCGAGCCGGTAACGCAGCGCGGCTAGACCCGCATGGGCGCGCGCTGGGCGCTCCGGCGGCATCGGCGGCAGCGGCCAGATGACCGTCGGCACCCAGACGGGTGGCGGCAGCAGGGGCGGCGGGGCCGGGGGCGGTGGCGGTGGCGGCGGCGGGACCGCAACCGCGGCCTGGGTCGGGCGCTCTGGTAGCTCGAGGAAGCTCTGGTCCATTCCGGGGATCTCGCGCGCGCTGCCGGGGCAATGCCGCTCCGTACACTAGATGGCTGATTCCAACCCCCGCACACGCGGATTCGGGATCAACCATCTAACCGACGTCCCAGCCCGGCGTACGCGATGCCCGAACTCGTCGTCAACACCCCCGAGAGGATCCTGCTCGCCGCCCCGCGCGGCTACTGCGCGGGCGTCGACCGCGCGGTGCAGACGGTCGAGCAGGCGCTCGATCTCTACGGCGCACCCGTCTACGTGCGCAAGGAGATCGTCCACAACAAGCACGTCGTCGCGCAGCTGCGCGAGCGCGGAGTGGTCTTCGTCGACCAGGAGACTGAGGTTCCCGAGGGCGCCACCGTCGTCTTCTCCGCCCACGGCGTCGCTCCCAGCGTGCACGCCAACGCCGAGCAGCGTGGTCTGAAGACGATCGACGCGACCTGTCCGCTCGTGACCAAGGTGCACGTCGAGGCAAAGAAGTTCGCCGCCGAGGGCTACACGATCGTGCTCGTCGGACACGCCGGCCACGAAGAGGTCGAAGGCACGATGGGCGAGGCCCCCGACCGGATCGTCCTCGTGGAGACCGTGGAGGACGTCGAGGCGCTCGACATCGCCGACCCGGATCGAGTCGCCTACATCTCGCAGACCACGCTGTCGGTTGACGAGACGCGCGCGATCATCGACCGCCTGAGGGAGAAGTTTCCGGCGATCGTCGGGCCTCGCACCGACGACATCTGTTACGCCACCACCAACCGCCAGGCTGCGGTCAAGCAGCTTGCGGCGGCCTGCGACATGGTGCTCGTGATCGGCTCGGAGAACTCGTCGAACTCCCAGCGCCTGGTCGAGGTGACGCGCGAGCTGGGCACCGATTCGTATCTGATCGACCACGAGGGTCAGGTGCGCGAAGAGTGGCTCGAGGGCAAGCGCGTCGTGGGGATCACCTCGGGCGCGAGCGCGCCGGAAGAGCTGGTGACTCGCCTTGTCGCGTACTTCCGCGCGCGCGGCACGCAGGACGTGCAGGAGCTGGAGGTCGTCCAGGAGGACGTGCGCTTCATGCTTCCCAAGACCATCCGCCAGGCGCTCGCCGGGCCCGCATAGCGCGTACGGCCGGCTGGTGGGTCGCCCAGCAACGTTCCCGGGCGACCGCATGGCGTCGCCAACGTGAAAACGCTCGTCGTCTCCGATCTGCACCTCGGCTCGGCCGGGGCGGGCGACGTGCTGCGCCGGGCCGAGCTGCGGGAACCGCTGCTCGCGGCGCTCGACGGAGTCGAGCGGCTGGTCCTGCTGGGCGATGTGGTC
>DASZZG010000110.1:0-7652 GCA_035543355.1 Solirubrobacteraceae bacterium
CTCGACGTCGCCGTGGCGGTAGACGAAGGTCTCGGCGCGCGAGAGGCGGCAGCCGTCGATGATCGAGGCGTGGTTGTACTCGTCGGAGAAGATGACGTCGCCGGCGCGGGCGAGTGAGCCGATGACGCCGAGGTTGGCGAGGTAGCCAGAGCCGAACAGCACGCAGCTCTCCGCGCGCTTGAACTCCGCGAGGCGCTCCTCGAGCCGGGTGTGCACGGTCATGTTGCCGCTGACCAGGCGCGAGGCGCCGGCGCCTACGCCCCAGCGCATAGCCGCTTGGGCGGCGGCCTGACGCACGCGCGGGTGATCGGCGAGGCCGAGGTAGTTGTTCGAGCACAGCAGCAGCACGGGATCGCCGTCGAGCACGACACTCGGGCCCTGGGGTCCCGAGACCATCCGCATGCGGCGGTAGAGGCCAAGCTCTTGTAGTTCGGCCATGCGCTGCTCGATGTCGGTCATCGTCGCCTCCTCCGATCACTCATGCTGCCGCCTCCTGCTGGTCCGACATGCCCGCGGGCCCGCGGTTGGGCGCGCCGTCGGGGCGCGGCGGGACGCGTCGCTTGCGCTTGAATCGCAGCTGCTTCGACGGGTCCCAGAGCTTGACCTCGAGCGCCGTCGCGGGGCGTTCGGGTGACAGCGGGTCGGCGTCGGCGAGCGCCTGGGCGACGAGGTCCGGAGTCTCGCCGTCCAGCCAGCCGGAGCGGTTGTCGGGCCGCGGGTTGGAACCGTTGTCGGGCTGGCGGGCGACGTTCAGCCCGAGCTGCTCGAACATCGCCCGGTCCTCGTCCGGGGTGTTGCCGAGCGTCGTCAGGAAGTTGCCCATCATCACCCCGTTGATCCCCGCCCTGACCGCGAGCTGCTGGAGCTCCGAGATGTTCTCGACGCGGCCGCCGCAGAGGCGGAAGAGGGCCTCGGGAAGGATCAGGCGGAAGATCGCGATCCACTTCACCGCCTCCCACGGGTCCATGTACTCGCGATCGCCGAACTTCGTGCCCGGCCGCGGGTTGAGCAGATTGATCGGGACGCTGGTGGGGTCGATCTTCGCCAGCTCGAAGGCCATCTCGACGCGTTGCTCGCGCGTCTCGCCGAGGTTGAGGATGCCGCCGACGCAGGTCTCGAGCCCCGCCTGCTTGACCGCGTCGATCGTCCGGATACGACCCTCGTAGCGGACCGTCGTCGAGACCTCGGGGTAGTAGGACTCGGCGGTCTCGACGTTGTGGTGGACGCGCTGGATGCCCGCCTGCTTGAGGCGCTTCGCGCGCTCGACCGACATGTGACCGATCGAGGCGCAGCGCTTGAGGTTGGTGTGCTCGGCCACGAGGCGCGCGCCCTCGACCACCTTTTCGAAGTCACGCTTGGAAAGTCCCTGTCCCTGGGTGACCATGCAGAAGCGGTGCGCGCCGGCGGCCTCGGCGGCGCGGGCATGTTCGAGGATCTGCTCGGGCTCCATCATCGCGTGCAGCGGCGTCTCCGCCTCGGCGAAGCGCGATTGAGCGCAGAAGCCGCAATCCTCGGCGCAGCCGCCCGACTTCGCGTTGACCAGGGAGCACATGTCGGTCGAGTCGGCGAAACGCTCGACGCGCGCGTGCCACGCGCGCTCGATCAGCGCCTCGATCGCTGCACGGTCCTCGAGCTCGCCGAGCTGGCGAGCTTCCTCGCGGGTGATGAGCGGCGGCATCTTGCGGCGCGACCTCCGTGACGGGTTGCGCCGCACAGTAGGCGTGCGATCGGACGGCGCCGCGCGCTCGAAGCTGTTGCGCGTGGGTTCAGTGAGGCGCGCGCAGCACGCTGATCACGTCACCGTAAACACCGACGTCGAAGCGCCCGTCGCGCCAGCTGTCGAACTGGCGCTCGACCGTCAGGCCGCGCTCCCGCGCGAGGCTCGCGAACAGACCGGCGGTCATCGGCGCGCGCCACTGGTGCTGCGGATCGCGCTCGTCCTGGCGGCCCGAGTGATGGATCACGGCGACGCCGCCGGGCGCCAGCACGCGCGCGATCTCGGACAGGTAGGCGGCCACGTCGACCGGCGCAATGTGGACGAAGACGTCGAACGACCAGACGGCGTCGGCGCCGCGATCGTCGACCGCGGCGAGGTCCGTGCCGTCATTTCGCAGGCACTCGACGTTGCCCGCGGCGGCGAAGCGCTCGCGACAGACCTCGAGCGGTCGCTCGGATGAGTCGATCAGCACGAGTCGGTGTGCGCGCGGCTGCAGCAGCTCGCTCCAGCGACCGCCGCCCGGCCCGATCTCGACGATCACCCCGTGCTCGGGCATCGTCGGCTCGAGCACGTCCTCGATCAGCGCCTGCTTCCACTCGGGCGACTCGCTCCACTCCTCGCCGCCGCGCGCGCGCCAGTCCCAGTTCGACCAGATCTCACGGTTGTCGGGCACCGAATGGTCGCGGTAGGCGCGGTGGGCGGGTCCGAGCGTCCCCCGACTGGCCTCGATCGCCAGCAGGCGCGCCTCGAGAAGCTCGGAGATGCGGTCGACGATCGCCTTCGCGGCGGCGGCGGCCGCGTGGATCGCTCCGAACTGCCGCCGGCGGGCGCGCAGGCCGTCGAGCGGGGAGGGCGGCCTCGGAGTCATCCGGGGGCGGTTTATACCGGCGCGGTCGTCGGCGACCGCTAGCCCAGCGCGATCAGCAGCTCGTCGACGATCCCGCCGGCGAGCTCGCGCAGCTCTTCGTCGGTCCGGTCCTGGACGGGGTGGGCGACGAAGCTGCGACGCAACTCGGGCTGGCCGAGTGCCGCGGACTGATGGGCGGCCGTTTCGGCGAAAACGCTCGAGGCGACCAGCGCGGCCGGCTTACCCGCCGTCTCGAAGCTGAGTACGTCCCGCAGACCGCAGGACACGCAGGACCCTCAGTCGGCCAGCGCTTCGATCACGGCGTCGCACTGCTCCGCGATCTCCTTGCGCACGTCGGCCGGCGCCGGCTTGGTGAACGTGGGCTTGGCGCAACGCACCACAGCGTGTCCGCGCTGCGACAGCAGCCGCTGGAGCTCGTCGAGGAAGACGTCGCCGCGCGGCTTGCGAATGTCCAGCAGCGCGATCCGTGCGGGCTCACCCGGACGCAGCCGCTCCGTAGCCAGCGGCCGACCGGAAGGGTCGCGCTCGGCGGTAGGGTCCAACACCGTGACCGCTCGCGGCTCCGCCGCTTCGCTCAGGGTTCTCACACCTCCGCTCGCGGGGTACTGCGGAGCGCTTCGCTCCGGTGTTCGAACGGTTACAGCCAAGGATTCACACTCCGAGTCACGGGGGCCGACCCTATCTCGCCCGCGGCCCAGCTGCCGAAGACCATCGAGAACAGGCCGGCGTCGCCGCCGGCGTAGGCGAGCAGGATCCGGTCGGGAGCGGCGAACTTCGCCACCGCCATCTGCGGATCCGAGACGTACTGGGGATCCACTCCCTCAGGCGACCCGCCGGCGCCTCGCATGAGCTCGCTCGCCGGGGTGGTCGTGCGCTCGAACAGCTCGTCGAGCACACGCTCGCGTCCCCAGCCGGCCTCGGCGAAGACGCGCCCGTGCTCGGGCCCGACCAGCAGCAGCGCGTCGAACGCCAGCCGGATCTTGGGGTGCGCGACCGACTCGAGCGCGAGCGCGAGCGAGGCGCACAGGCCTTCGGGGTCGCGCGCCAGCTGATCGACGATCAGGCGCGGCGCCTCGGTGGCCATCAGCGTGACTCCGGTCTCATCCGGCGCCAGTCCACGCGCGACCGACAGCGGCTCCCACGGCATACCGTCCGGCAGCTCAGCGAAGCACGAGCCCAGCTTGCCCATCTGCCCGTGGGCGGAGCGGTCCTCCACCCGCGGCTTGCCGCCTCCGACGTTGCGCACCACCAGCTGCAACGCCCGGCCGATCGTCAGGTTGGCGCGGTTGCCCTGCCCGAGGCAATTGCCGGCCGCGTTCATTCCGGCCTCGGCCGCGAGCGGGCCCGAGACCACGATCGTCGGGCCCGCGGGATGAGTCGTGGCGACCAGCCCGTGCAGCGCGAATGACTCCTCACAGGCCGCATCCACGGCCGCGAGGATGATCGGCAGCGTCTCCGGCGGAGCGCCCGCCATCACCGCGTTGATCGCCACCTTCTCGACGGTCGCCTCGCCGTCGTATGGCGGCACGACGCCGACCACCTCGCGCGGGTCGCGCGCGCTGTGCTCGAGCATCGCCACGACGCGCTCGGGCGTCGGCGGGACCACCGGCAGCCCATCGGTGAGCCCGCGCTCGAAGAGCGCGTCGAACGGGTCCTCGAGCGCGCCGAGCTCGAGCTCGCGCGACGTCAGCCGGCCGTCGGCGCGGGCCCGCCGAGCGGCCAGCCGCGCGGCGACGTCGGGGTCGCGCGTCCGGCTGGCGCAGCCGGGCTTGATCGCGGGCAGGCCGTCCGGCGGAAGCTTGGCGTCCGCGCGCTCGAACAGCTCCTCCAACCGCTCGAGGTGCAAGCCCTCCACGCGGCCACGCTCCTCGCCATCCTCGAGCAGCATCACCGCGGGCACCGCGTCGGGGTCGAAGCGGGCCGAAACCTCGAGGCCATCGTCCACCTCCACGGGAGAGTGAAGCGACAGGCGCTGCACGAGCTCGGCGGTCTCGGCGGGCGCGGATTGCGAGAGCACGCGCAGCGGTGCGCCGGCGAACGCGGCGCTGTCGAGCGCGGGAAGCAGCAGCTCGCACGTGGGGCAGTCGTGCTTGACGAGCGCGAGCAACTCGAGCGCCATGACGCCGAGTCTAGTCTCACCAAGCCTCACCCGCCCTTGGTCGCCGACGCGCGCTCGCGGCGCGGCGGATAGGATCGGCAGCAATGGCGAGCGACGCGCTGACTGGCAAGACGGCGGTGGTCACCGGAGCCTCGTCCGGCATCGGCGAGGCGACCGCTTTGTCACTCGCCGGCGCCGGCGCGGCTGTTGCGCTGGGCGCTCGCCGAGCCGACCGCTTGGAGGGCCTGGTCAAGCGGATCGAGTCCGACGGCGGGCGCGCGATCGCGCTGCCGGTCGACGTAGCCGACGAGGCGGCGGCCAACGGCTTCGTTCGCGCCGCACACGAGCAACTCGGCGGCCTCGATATTCTCGTCAACAACGCGGGCGTGATGCTGCTCGGCCCCGTCGAAGGCGCGGACACCGAGGAGTGGCGGCGCATGATCGACGTCAACTGCCTCGGCCTGCTTTATTGCACGCACGCGGCGCTGCCGCTGATGCGCGAGGGCGGCGGCGGTCACGTCGTCAACGTGTCCTCAACCGCCGGTCGCAACGCAAATCTGGGCGCGGCCGTCTACAACATGACCAAGTTCGGCGTCTGCGGCTATTCCGAGGCGTTGCGCCAGGAGGCGCTGCACTCGAAGATCCGTGTGACGATCGTCGAGCCGGGGATGGTCGAGACCGAGTTGCTCGACCACAATCGCAACCCGATGGTGATCGAGGCGGCGAAGAAGATGCGCGAGCAGGTGGGCGAGCCGCTGACGTCGCAGGACATCGCCGAGGCGATCCTCTACGCCGTCAGCCAGCCGGAGCACGTCAGCGTCAACGAGATGCTCGTGCGGCCGACCGGCCAGCAGCGCTAGAGCGGGATCCGAGCGCGCGTTTCCGAGGTCTCGCAGTTCGCGCGCGACGCCCGCGAACGTTTCGTCTCTGACTCCTAACGACTCACCCGCACGGTCGCCCTGGCTGGCACAAAGCCTTGCTTGCGAGCGATTGCTCGCCGCCGTCCTGGGCGCGTAAGACGAACCCTGATGCGCGCTCTGCCTCGCCGGTCCGTTCTTGCGCGGTGGCCGGCGAAGCGGATGCTCGCGCCGGCGATCGGCAGTCCGCGCCACCGCCCAGCGCCGGTAGCACCCGGCACCGCGGCCCGCGCGGTGAAGCGGAAGCGCCGAAGCGCTCCCGCGCGCACCCTGCGCGGCCGGACGGAGAGAGCGATCGCCGGTCCGGTAGCGGCGCTGCCAGGGGCAGCGGCGGCGCCCGGCTCGCCATGGCCCAGCCGCGCGAAGAAGATGTCCGAGACGCCGACCGTCGCCTGCGGCCGGGATTGTGCGAACGCCGCAGCGAACCCGTCCGGCAGTCCGGCGAGCGATTGGTAGTCGCCGACGAACAGGCCCTTGATGCCCGACGACCCCGTCTCGGAGGCGGTCAGCATGTCGAACGGGCCGGCGACGTGAGACTCGGTCCAACTGTGGCCCCGGTCGTGCGAGTGCGCGTACCAGACGTCGGTGGCCAGCGAATGGGCGCCGGGCGTGGCGTTGCGGAAGTCGTCCCAGGTGACGCCGACGGTCCCGTCGCCGGCGACGGCGATGCTCGCCAGGAAGGCCTGGTTGCTCACTTGCGCGACGACCCCGGGCGCGCTGAAGCTGCGTCCGTCGTCCGTCGAGCGCGCGAACCAGATCGTCGAGGCGCCGCCGTTGGACGTGGGGATCTCGTTCCAGGTGACGTAGATCGTCCCGTCCGGCGCCACGTCGGTCGACACCAGCGGGTATGAGCGAACCACCTTCTGAGTGCCGGGATCGATCGGTGGGAACGGCGCGGTGTCGGCGACCTTGACCGGCGCCGCGAAGCTCTGGCCGCCGTCGGTCGAGCGCGCCACCATCACGTCGAAGCGGATCTTGGGCAGCGGGTCGGGCAGGAAGGGGCTGGCGTTGTCGACCGTGAAAACGTGCAGCACGCTGCCCGCCGGCGTGACCTTGATCAGGTCGGGGTCGGGTAGGAGCCCCGGCCCGGGCGCGTAGATCGGCGCAGGCGCACTCCAGATCCTGCCCCCGTTGGTCGTGCGCGAGAGCATGCTGATGCCGCTCTCCCCGAGGCTGCCGTAGCGCAGCACAAACGCGTAGTACGCGACGCCGGGGCGCCGGGGGTCGGCGGTGACGGATTCGCGATCGTTGTACTGGTCGTCGAACCCCTGCACGGCGACGGGAGCGTCAAACGTCAGGCCGCCGTCGTGCGACACGCTCGCGGACAGCTGACTCGGGCCGGCCAGCCCGAGGCTACTGTTCTGAGTCTCTGAGAAGGTCAGGTTCGCCATGTAGAGCGTGCCGTCGGGTCCGAAGGAGACCCAGGGATCGCTGGTGCGCTCGTCCGCGCCGCCGGTGCAGCGCGAGACGCCCGGAACGAGCACCTGCCTGAACGTCTTGCCACCGTCCTTGCTCGTGGCTATCACGTTGCTCAGCGCGCCACCGTCGATCGGGAAGCGATCCTGCTGGTAGGCGACGACGATGTTGCGTGGATCCTGCGGGTTGACAGCGGCCGCCGGCTCGGCGGCCGCGTCCCTCGTCCGCTCGCCGGGCACGGCGCAGCCGTTGGGGAACGGTGTGGCGCCCGAGACCGGCTGGAGATTGGACGTGAGCCCCGGGTCAGCGGTCGCCGGCGCAGAAGCCGCCAGTGCGACGATCAGCACCGCGATCACGACCGCGAGAGCTGGCGCGCCTGCGCGTCGTCTGGCGTTCATGGATCAGCGATTCTGCCAGCGGGGCGGGCGTTTGTCCCCGAACGCCTGTACTCCCTCGCGGAAGTCCTCCGAGGTGAAGCACTCGCGGCGCAGTTCGATCAGCTCCTGCTCGATGTCGTCGCCGAGCTTCTGGCGGCCGGCGGGAAGCTCCGCGACGACATCGAGCGCGAGCTGATCGAGCTGCGCCGCGAGTGCTTCACCTCGGCGGACTTCCGCGAGGGAGTGCAGGCATTCGGGG
>DASZZG010000111.1:0-5806 GCA_035543355.1 Solirubrobacteraceae bacterium
GAAGAAGATCATGCGCCGAGGTAGGCTCGCTGGACGTCGGCGTTCGCGCGCAGCCCGTCGGAGCTCTCCGCCAGCGCGACTGTGCCCGTCTCGAGCACGTAGCCGCGGGAGGAGACCTCGAGCGCGTAATTGGCGTTCTGCTCGACAAGCAGGATCGTCGTGCCATCGCGGCTGATCCGAGCGACGGTCTCGTAGATTCGCTCGACGAGGATCGGCGACAACCCCATCGACGGCTCGTCGAGCAGCAGCAGCCGCGGCGAGGACATCAGCGCGCGCCCGATCGCGAGCATCTGCTGCTCGCCTCCCGACATCGTGCCGGCCGTCTGGCGCTCGCGTTCTCGCAGGCGTGGGAACAGGTCGAACACTCGCTCGAGGTCCTCCGTCACCTTCGCGTCGCGCCGCAGGTAGGCGCCGAGCTCGAGGTTCTCGCGAACGGTCATCCGGCCAAAACAGCGCCGGCCCTCGGGTGAGAGTGAGATCCCCAGGCCGACGATGTCCTGCGCCGGAGTGTGGGTGATCTCTGAGCCGTCGAAGCGGATCGTGCCACGGCGCGCCGGTGTCAACCCGGAGATCGACCGCAACGTCGTCGACTTGCCGGCTCCGTTTGACCCGATCAGACTGACGATCTCGCCCGCATCGACCTCGAGCGACACGCCCTTGAGCGCCTCGATATTGCCGTAGAAGGTGTGGATGTCGGAGACCTCGAGCAGCGCCATCAGGTCCGCTTCCCGAGGTAGGCCTCGATCACCCGTTCGTCGCGGCGGACCTCCGCCGGCGCCCCCTCGGCGATCTTCTCGCCGTGGTCGAGCACGGTGATGCGATCGGAGACGTCCATCACCACGCTCATGTCGTGCTCGATCAGCAGGATCGTCAAGCCCCGTTCGTCGCGCAGCCGCCGGATGAACTCCGTCAGCTGGGCCGACTCCTGTGGATTCATGCCGGCGCTCGGCTCGTCCAGCAACAGCAGCTTGGGCTCCGAGGCGAGTGCGCGCGCGAGCTCGACACGGCGCTGATCGCCATAGGAGAAGGTCGTCGCGCGCTGCTCGAACGCGGACTCCGGCAGGCCGACGTAGTCGAGTAGCTCGCGCGCGGTGTCACGCGCCATGCGCTCTTCCTTGCGCACACCCGGCGGGCGCAAGATCGACCCGACCAGGCCGGTGCGCATGCGCGCGTGCTCGCCCACGAGCACATTCTCGACCGCGCTCATCGTCGCGAACAGGCGGATGTTTTGGAACGTCCGGGCGACCCCCAACTTGGTGATCTTGTCGGGACGCCTGCCGGCGATCTCTTTGCCGTCGAACAGGATCGCGCCGACGTCTGGCCGGTAGAGCCCGGTGAGCATGTTGAAGAAGGTCGTCTTGCCGGCGCCATTTGGACCGATGATCGATGCGATCGAGCGCCGGGCGATCGCGATGCTGACGTCGTTCACCGCCACCAGCCCGCCGAACAGCTTCGACACGTTCTGCGCCACGAGGATCGCGCCGTTGCCGGCCGGATCGGCGGCCGGAGGGACGTCGTGGTCGGTGGTGCCAACGCTCATGAGCGCACGTTGTAGAGGTCCTCGCCGGCGCCCACGCCCTCCTTGAGCTCGAGCTTGCGCCGGCGTTCGGGCAACAGCCCCTCCGGCCGCAGCACCATCATGATCACGAGCAGGAAGCCGAAGATCCCGAACGACAGCTGCGTGAGGTCGAAGTGCAGGCCGATCTTGCTCGGCAGCGTGTTGAGCACATCGGGGATCAGGTAGTAGTTGATGTAGGCGAGCGCCAACGCTCCGATGACCACCCCCCAGATCGAGCCGAGGCCGCCGAGGATGACCATCGCGAGGACGAAGATCGAGAACGAGAACTCGAACGACCCGGCGTTGACGCTGTTGATGTAGTAGCCGAGGAAGGCGCCCGCGAGGCCGCCCAGCCCCGCGCCGGTGGCGTAGGCGAGCAGCTTCGTGCGCACGAGCGGGATGCCCATGCTCGCGGCCGCGACCTCGTCCTCGCGCAACGCGATCCATGCCCGGCCGAGCCGCGAGTCGCGCAAGCGGAAGTTGATGAACAGCGTTGCGAGCACGAGCGCCAGCGCCGTCCAGTAGTACGGCCGGAGGTTCGTCGACGAGTCGAACGAGCCGACGAATGGCAACTTGATCGGATCGAGTGGCGAGATCGCCTGCTGCCCGTTGGTCAAGTGGTAAGCGCCGATGTGCAGGCTTGAGCCGTTGACCGCGATTCGACCGATGATCTCGCCGAAGGCCAGGGTGACGATCGCGATGTAGTCACCCCGCAGACGCAGCGTCGGCAGACCGATCACCGTCCCCGCGAGCGCAGTCAGCGCGATCGCGATCACGGCGACGAGCAGAAAGTTGAAGTGGATGCCCGCGGGATCGCTCTTGAGCACGCTCGCCAGCACGTGAACGCCGTGGCCGTGGTTGACGGCCGCGAAGTGATCGGAGGCGAACCAGCCGACCGAGTATGCGCCGATCGCGTAGAACGCGACGTAGCCGAGGTCCAGCAGGCCGGCGAAACCGACGACGATGTTGAGCCCCAGCGCCATCACGACGAGCGCGAGCGCCTTTACCGACGTGTCGACGAAGCCGCTCAGCGGGTCGAGCAACAGCGGCAGCACGGCGACGACGACGATCCCGCACACGAGCGTGCCCGCGCGCGCCGGCCGAGCGTCCGCGACGGCGCGCACGCGTTGAAGGCGGGAGGTGGTGGTGCTCTGAGTGCTCACCCCGCCTCCCTCGTCTCCTCGCCCAGCAGCCCCTGCGGCCGCAGCACCATGATCAGCACGAGATAGGCGAAAACGATCGCCGGCGTCCACTCGCCGCCGATGCGGTTGTCGGAGACCTGCTGGATGCAGCCGATTATCAGGCCGCCGAGGACGGCGCCGCGGAGATTGCCGATCCCGCCCATCACGGCCGCGGTGAAGGCGATCAGCCCTGCCTCGAAGCCCTGGTCGAAGCGAATCCCGGTCTCGTACAGCGCGTAGATAAGCCCGGCCGCGCCCGCGAGCATCCCGCCGAGCAGAAAGGTGACCGAGATCGTCGTGTCGACGTTGATCCCCATCAGGCGCGCCGCCTCGGGGTCCTGCGCGGTCGCGCGCATCGCCTTGCCGAGCCGGCTGCGCGAGATGAACGTGGTCAGCGCGAGCACCAGCGGCGGCGTCGCGACGAGCGCGAGCACATCGGCGCGCTTGACCGACACGCCGAGCACGTTGAGCAGCTCGCTCTGCGAGTGGATCAGGTCGGGAACGCCCTGCTGGGAGCCGCCCAGCCAGAGCTGGCCGACGTTCTCGAGGATGAAGGAGAAGCCGACCGCGGTGATCAGCGGCGCCAGCTTCGGCGCGTTGCGCAGCGGCCGGTAGGCGACACGCTCGATCATCGTGTTGAGCGTGCCGCACACGACCATCGCCACGATCAGCGTCACGAGCAGCCCGCCGACAAGCCCCAGCGGGCCTGTGGCGAGCGTCAGCCCGAGCGTTCCCCAGAGGCCGAAGGAGACGAACGAGCCGATCATGAAGACGTCCCCGTGGGCGAAGTTGATCAGCTCGATGATCCCGTAGACAAGCGTGTAGCCGAGTGCGATCAGCGCCCAGATCGCGCCGTTCGAAAGACCCTCGAAGAGGTTCGTGGCGATCCTCGACAAGCCGTGACCGCCGGCGAGGTCATCGGCCGCATAGCCGAGTGGCAGCAACGCCAGGACGAGGATCAGCGCGTAGCGGGAGAACAAGTCGCGCGCACGCGCCAGCAACGTCGTGTCGCGGCGAGCAACTGTGGCGCCCGAGGCTTCCATGTCAGGGGTGGTGCCCGCCCGGGCGGGCGGGACTCTCTTTCAGAGCCTCCGCCCGCCCGCGGCGAGATGTCAGGTCACTTCGTGGCCTTGATCACCTTGTCGAACTTCAGCTTGCCGCGCACGACCTTGTACAGACCGTAGTCGGTAAGCGTGGTGTCGCCGTTCTTGTCGATCGAGTAGGTGCCGAGCACGGAATTGCGGTCCTTGGTGGACAGCAATGCCTTCGCAACGGCAGCTCGCGTCACCGTCCCCGACGCCGCGGCCCGCTTGACCGAGTCGAGCAGCAGCGCCATCGACTCGAACCCATAGATCGCGTACGGGTCCGGGTTGCGGGTGCGGTAGGTCTTCTCGTAGTCCTTGAAGAACTTCTTACCCGCCGGCGCGAATTTCGCCGGATCGAGCGTCGCGATCGTGCCCTTGAAGCGGGCGCCGACGCTTGCCGGGAGACCCTTGCTCGTGCTCGCGAACTCGTTCGTCACGACGCCGTCCCCACCGTAGAGCTTGATGTTGGGATGGCTCGTGCCGACGTCCTTTACGGCCTGTACGCCGTTGGACTCGATCTCGCCCGTGAACGCAAAGCAGTCCGAGTGAACCGACGCGGCGAGCGAGCGATAGTTCGGCGCCTTCGGGTCGATGCCGTCGTTGCCTTCGACCTTCATGCCGATCTTCTTAGCCGCCGCCGAGAGGTTGCGCGCGAGACCGCTCGAATACGTCGTCTGGGTGTTCCAGATGTGCAGGCTCTTGCACCCGTCGGCCTTCGCCGCCGCTGCGATCGCCGCACCCTGGATGATGTCCGTCGGCACAACGCGCGCGTACGTGCGCGTTCCCGCGGGGTAGTACTTGCCGGGCTCGCCCGCCTCGGATCCGGGCTTGTTGGTCGTCAGCCCGACATACGTATTCGAGGGGCTGACCTGCGCGATCGAGGCCTTGTTGAGGATCGGCAGCGAGATCTTCGTCGCACCCGAGTTGTATTCGCCGAGGTACGCGATCGTGCTCGAGTCCGAGACGGCCTTGCGCGCATTGGCGCCGACCGTCGCGTCGTCGGCCTTGCCGGCCGCGGCCGTGGAGTCGTCGAGCGACGAGTACTTGATCGAGTACTTGTCGACCTTTCCGCCGACGCCGCTCACGGCGAGTTTCGCGCCGTTGACGATCGCCTGCGACTGCGGCCCCGAAGCGCCCTGGAGCGGCAGGCTCGAGTAGATCGTCAGCGACGTGCCCGAGACCGCCTTCGAGGCACCCGCGGACTTCTTCTTGCTGCTCTTGCCGCAAGCGGCAAGGCCGAAGACGATCGCCAGTCCACCGATCGCCAGCATGCTCCAGCGGAGCACTCTCATATAGACCCTCCTCCTCGTTTGCCTGAGGGGACCCCGGCAGACCGGGCGCCCTGCAACGGGCGCATCCTATTCGCGCTGAGGTACCACCGTCCAGGCCAATTCAGTCTGAGAGAGCGCGCCGGAAGGCGTCGAGTGCAAGCTCGATCTGCCGGCGATCGACATCGAGATGAGTGACGGCGCGCAGCCGGCGCGGCCCGACCGCGCCAACCTCGACCCCTTCTGAGCGCAGAGCCTCGACGAGCGCGGGCGCGTCCGGCGCCTCGAAGATCACGATGTTGGTCTCCACAGAGTCGACGGCGATCTCGACGCCGCCGAGCTCCGCCAGGCCCTCTGCCAGCCGGCGGGCGTTGGCGTGGTCTTCGGCGAGGCGCTCGACGTGATGGTCGAGCGCGTAGATCGCGGCCGCCGCGACGATGCCTGTTTGACGCATCGCTCCGCCCCACATCTGCTTGTAGCGCCAGGCCTCCTCGATCAGCTCCGCCGAGCCCGCCAGGCAGGCGCCGATCGGAGCGCCGAGGCCTTTCGTGAAGTCGATCCAGGCGGTGTCGAAGCCCGCTGCGAACTGGCGCGCGCTGACCCCCGAGGCGACCACCGCGTTCATCAGCCGCGCGCCGTCGAGATGCGTCCGCAAGCCGAGCGTGCGCGCGGCAGCGAGCACGGCGGAGACCTGCGCCGCCGGCCACACTCTGC
>DASZZG010000112.1:0-2855 GCA_035543355.1 Solirubrobacteraceae bacterium
GCCTCGACGGCGGCGAGCGTGTTGGCGGTGCCGCAGTCGGAGTCGTCGTGGCAGTGGATGCCGATCGCCGCTGCGCCCGACGCGAGCTCGGCAACCACCCGCGTCATCGCCGTGGTGATGAACGGCGGCAGCGACCCGCCGTTGGTGTCGCAGCAGACTACGGTCTCGGCTCCCGCGTCGGCGGCGGCGCGCAGGCAACGCAGGGCGTAGTCCGCGTCGTCGCGGTAGCCGTCGAAGAAGTGCTCCGCGTCATAGATGACGCGCTTGCCCTGACCGACGAGGAACGCGACCGAGTCGGCGATCATGCGCAGGTTCTCCTCGGGATCAACGCGCACGACCTTCTCGAGGTGCAACGACCAGCTCTTGCCCACGAGCGTGCAGACCGGGACGGAGCATTGCGCGAGGGTGCGCAGCGCGGGATCGGCGTCCGCCGCCAGGTCGCGCCTGCGGGTCATGCCGAAGGCGGCGATCTGAGCATGCTCGAGTCGCTCGGAACCGAGCTGCTCGAGCAGCTCGAGGTCTTTCGGATTAGAGGCGGCGAAGCCGGCCTCGATCAGATCGATCCCGAGGGCGTCGAGGCGGTGCACGACGCGCAGCTTCTCCTCGGTCGACAGCGACATGCCCTCGCCCTGCATTCCGTCGCGCAGGGTGGTGTCGTAAAGCTGGATATCGGTCGGCGGCATTTCGAGTCCTCTCGTGCGGTGTGCGGGCAAGCGTCGGCAGCGGTCAGCGCGAAAGCGCCACCGCGTGCCTAATTCGCCCGGCGCCGAGAATGCTCAAGAGCCGGCCTTGGTCGGGACCGCAACGGGATCGAGCCAGTGCAGGTAGCGCTCGTCGCGACCGTGCAGGGCGTCGTCGAGGACCTCCTGGACTGCGCGCGTGATCGGTCCCGGTCGCCCGTCGCCAATCGCGTGGTCGTCGATCTCGCAGACCGGCACGAGCTCCGCGGCGGTGCCGGTCATGAAGACCTCGTCGGCGAGGTAGAGCTCGGCGCGGGCGACGTTGCGCGCCACGACCTGATGGCCGAGGTCGGCTGCGATCTCGATCACCGACTTGCGCGTGATGCCGTCGAGGATCGACGCCGTCTCGCACGGCGTCACGATCTCGCCGTCGAGCACGAGGAAGATGTTCTCCCCCGACCCCTCGCAGACGTGCCCCTTGTCGTCGAGCAGGATCGCCTCCGCGTAACCGGACTTGGTCGCCTCGATCTTCGCCAGCACCGAGTTGAGGTACTGGCCGGACGCCTTGGCGTGCGGGATCAGCGACGCGGGCGAGATCCGCTCCCACGACGCGACCTTGGCGCGGATCCCTTCGCGCTTGGAGTCCTCGCCGAGGTAGGCGCCCCAGTTCCAGGCGGCGATCGAGACATCGACGGGCGCGTCCAGCGGGTTGAGGCCCATCTGACCGTAGCCGCGAAAGACGATCGGACGGATGTAGCACGAGTCCAAACCGTTGCGACCGATCAGTTCGTGCGTCGCGGCGCGCAACTCCTCGAGCGAGTACGGGATCGGCATGTAATACAGCTCGGCCGAGCGCTCGAGCCGCCGCAGGTGGTCGTGGTGGCGGAAGATCGCCGGGCCCTGAGCGGTCTCATAGGCACGGACGCCCTCGAAGACGCCGGTGCCGTAGTGCAGGCCGTGCGTCAGCACGTGGACCTTGGCGTCCTCCCACCCAATGAACTCTCCGTTCATCCAGATGAGGTCCGCTTGGTCCACGTCAGGCTCCTTGAAGGTTGGAAAGGACTGCGCGTGTGGCCTCAGCAGTGGTCGCCGATCCACCGAGGTCCGCCGTCCTCAGGCCGGCTCCCAGCGCGCGATCGACCGCCGATTCTATCGCCGCCGCCTCGTCGTGGCGATCGAGTCCGTGCCGCAGCAGCATCGCCGCCGACAGGATCATCGCCAGCGGATTCGCGCGGCCGCTACCGGCGATGTCGGGCGCCGACCCGTGGACCGGCTCGAACAGGCCCGGCGAAGCGGGCTCCCCCAGTGATGCGCTCGGCAGCATTCCGATCGATCCGGTGAGCATCGCCGCCTCGTCGGAGAGGATGTCGCCGAACATGTTCTCGGTGAGGATCACGTCGAAACGGGCGGGCGCGGCGATCAGCTGCATCGCGGCGTTGTCGACCAGTATGTGATCGAGCGCGACGCCCGCGAACTCCTCCGCGTGCAGGCGCGACACCACCTCGCGCCAGAGCCGCGAGGTCTCGAGCACGTTCGCCTTGTCCACCGACGTCACGCCGCGGCGCGCGGCAGCGAACGCGGTGCGCGCGATCCGCTCGATCTCCGCGACGGAGTAGCGGCAGGTGTCGAACGCGCCCTCGCGATCGCGCCCGCGCTCGCCGAAGTAGATCCCGCCGGTGAGCTCGCGCACGAGCAGCATGTCGGTGCCCTCGATCCGCTCGCGCCGCAACGGGCTGGCGTCGTACAGCGCGGGCAGTGGGCGGACAGGACGCAGGTTGGCGAAGAGCCCGAGGCCCTTGCGCAACCCGAGCAGACCCTGCTCGGGGCGCGGCGCGGCGGGGTCGGTGCTGTCCCATCTCGGACCGCCGACGGCCGCCAGCAGGACGGCGTCGGCTTCGCGGCACGCGGCCAGCGTCTGATCGATCAGAGCCGTGCCGTGGGCATCGATCGACGCTCCGCCGAAGACGTGCTCTTCGTAGTCGAAGTTCCCCAGCTCGTCGAGCACCTGCCGAGCGGCGCCGATGACTTCGGGGCCGATGCCGTCTCCCGGCAACAGGGCGATGCGCGTGCTCATTGCGTCGAAGAGTTTCAGAGGGCGGTCGTAACGGGGCCGAGACGCTCGCGGTCGCGCTCGTAGGCGTCGATCTCGCCGGCGCGCCCCAGCGTCAGCGCGAT